>CAMPGG010000004.1 GCA_946885335.1 uncultured Chitinophagaceae bacterium | reverse complement strand
AAACAGATCACCATATCCGCTGAGTTGTGAAAGGGACGGCAAAGGTAAGGGTTGAAGGTTGAATTTCAGCCATGAGCAGAAGGAATTTTAAGAAATTTTATCACCTATTAATGGTTAAGACCCTTTATTCATCAAGGTCTGCATGTTTTGATGCTATTTCTTCACCATAAAAAACACGTGCATGAGAATCAAAATCCTCCGTTGAATCTGTTGTATAAAAATCACGCTTTCTGTTCCTGGAAAGTTTAGTCTCAATTTCAGGATGGCGATCTAAATAATCTTTTGTGCCTGCAGCAACAATTTCGCCCTGCGTCAATATTTTTATCGATGAAGGAAGGAACTTCTCCAGCTTATTTTTTAATAAAGGATAATGTGTACATGCCAGTAATACTGTATCAATCTCGCCTGATTGCTTCAACAGGTTATCGATATTCTTTTTAATAAAATAGTCGGCGCCTTCACCATCATACTCATTATTTTCTACCAGTGGAACCCACATAGGACAAGCTTCCTGGTAAACCTTAACCCCTGGAAAAAGATGCGCAATTTCTATTGGATAAGATTGAGAAATGACCGTTCCGCTGGTTGCAAGGATCCCAACTGATTTGGTATGACTATAATTCCCGATTAATTCAGTTGTTGGACGAATAACACCCAGCACTCTTTTATCCGGATATTTTTTTGGCAAATCTTTTTGCTGAATGGTTCTTAAAGCTTTTGCGGAAGCAGTATTACAAGCCAGTATTACCAATGGACAACCTTGTTTAAAAAACCATTCAACACATTGCCAGGTATACCGGTAAACAGTTTCAAAAGATCGCGGACCATAAGGTGCACGTGCATTATCTCCCAGGTATAAATAATCATATCCAGGCAACATCTTCACCACTTCTTTTAAAACCGTTAAGCCACCATAACCTGAATCAAAAACACCAATGGGATTTCGTGCATTCATTCAACAAAAATAACTACGGCAGTTGAGTAATGATGTATATGCAAAAAAATACCCCCGGTGACCGGGGGTAGATAAATACTATTCAAAAGGAATTAATTAAGTCCTGGTTTTAATGCTGGTGGTACGGTAACATTCAACTTTTTTGCAACGAGTGGTAAAAGATCATCTCCTGCAGGGGCTACCAATAAAGCCTCTTTATTATAAACATGCACATAATTATTTTCTTTGGCAACGGTGCGAATGGCAGTCACCACTTTTTGATAAATAGGTGCCAGTAACTGATTTTGTTTTGCTTCAGTAGCTTGCTGAACAAGCGTCTGCCAGTTCTGTAATTCATACAGATCCTGTTGCATTTCTTCTCTCATTTTGGAACGAACAGAAGCTGGTGTTTTCAATGAATCCTTACCATTTACCAGGCTGTCTTTACGCTGAAACTCCATTAAAGTATAATTAAAACGCGGCTGGAGAGAATCGGTCTGGTATTTCTGTAAAAGACTATCCAATTTTGCTGTTTCAGGCATAATAGCAACCATGTTGTCTAAACTGATATAACCAACTTTGTTTTGAGCCATAGCAGTATTACCTGCAATAAGTAAGGCAAATGCAATGACTAGTAATTTGAAATTTTTCATTTTGCGAATGTTTGTAATTTTTGTTTTTGTATGATACAATTAAGTGGTTTATGGTTGCTTCGGGATATCAAAAAATTAGTTTCTAACCCCCAATTCTCTTAAAACATCTTCACTCTTGTCCAGTTTTGGGTCGGCAAATATAACAGTAATTCCTTCACTTTTATCCAGTATAAATTCATAGCCTCTTTGCACTGCCAGTTTTTGAACGGCATTAAAAACCTTGTCCTGAACGGGTTTTATTAATTGCTGTCTTTTTTTGAAAAGATCGCCTTCAAATCCAAAGCGCTGGCGCTGCAGATCACGTAATGTTTTTTCTTTAACAAATAACTGGTCCTCTCTTTTTTTACGCAGATCCTCGCTTAGCATCACCTGTTCCGCTTCATAATCTTTATACATTTTATCCAACTCGGATTGCATGGCATCAATCTCTTTTTGCCAGTTTGCCGCAATCATATCCAATTCCTTTTGCGCATTGGCATAATCAGGTATTTTTTCCAATATATACCTGGTATCAATGACTGCATATTTTTGAGCATTCACTTCAATGGAGCCAGTTAAAAACAAGCCAAGCATTAAAAAGAAGGCGAGCAATGTTTTTTTCATATGTTTATTTTTTAAGACCGGGTTTAAAATTTATTCTGGTTCATAACCTAACATGAATGTAAATCGTGAAGCATTTTTAAGACCACCCGCACCAGGTTGAATCCGATCGAAACCAATTCCATAATCAAAGCCAAGCAAACCAAACATCGGCAGGAAGAAACGCATACCTACACCGGCACTTCTGCGTAAGCGGAAGGGGTTGTATTGTTTAAAATCGTGCCATCCATTAGCAGCTTCAAAAAATGTTAAAGCATATATCGTACTACCAGGATTGGTTACCACAGGGTAACGTAATTCCATCTGGTATTTATTAAAGATGGTAAACAGGTTCTGCGCATTTTGCTGATCAGGATTCACCGCCGGGTTCGATGTTTCATAAACCGGGTAACCCCTGTGTGCAATGATGTCGTAACCTAATAAACCGAAATTATTTGTAAGACCTGCATCACCAACCTGGAATCGTTCGAAAGGTGAAAAATCAAGATCGCGATTATACCTGCCCATGAAACCATACTTGGCCGCCAGTTTCAAAACCAGTTGACGGGTTTTATCTTCACCACCTGCTTTACCAATAGGCACATACCATTCCGCATTGAAACGCCATTTATGGTATTCAGGTTTTTTATATGGATTGATATCATTTACTAAATCTGGATTCAGCAATGAATATGGAGGCGTCAATTGAACACTACCAACAAAACTGCTACCGCTGGTTGGGAAGATCGGGTTGAACACAGAAGATCTTTGCAAGGCCAGCTTTAAACTGATGTTGGTTGAAGTACCATTACTAAGACCTGCGAAAATCGCATAATTGCGCAATTGATATTGGGTGAAGTTAAGTGAGTACACCAGGCTGAAATAATCATCCGGCCACTTTAATTGTTTACCCAATGAAATACCGGCACCAAATGTTTTTAATAAGGTGGTATCACTGAATTCATATTTTCCATTGATCGGGTTATAATAACCATTGCGGAAAACACTTTTGTTTACATTAATGGTGAATGAATTTCTTTTCTTACCACCTAACCAGGGCTCGGTAAATGCAAAACTATATGACTGGTATGCCTTACCGTTAGATTGAATACGCAGGCTCAGTTTTTGTCCATCACCGGTTGGTAACGGATCCCAACTGGAACGTTTTGTAATGTTGCGGATAGAGAAGTTATTGAACGTTACACCAAGTGTACCGGTTAAACCTACACCACCACCCCAACCGGCAGACATTTCCAATTGGTCAGAAGATTTTTCTTCGAGCTTCCAGTTGATATCCACTGTTCCAGTTTCAGGATGCGGTACTACACCCGGATCAATTGTTTCCTGGTTAAAATATTGAAGGTTGGCTAATTCTCTTTGGCTACGAATAATATCCGAACGACTGAATTTTTCCCCGGGCACGGTTCTTAATTCCCGACGGATCACATAATCTTTGGTCTTATCATTTCCAATAATATTCACCTGGCCAATGGTAGCCTGTGGTCCTTCTACAATGCGAATTTCAAAATCGATGGTATCATTATAAACTGCAGTCTCAATAGGATTAATCTGGAAAAACAGGTAACCATCATCCATGTATAATGCACTGATATCAGCACCACCATCAGCCGATAATTGTTTACCAATGCGACGATTAAGCGTTTCTACATTATAGGTATCCCCTTTTTGAATACCCAGTACTGCAGTCAGTACGGAGTCAGGATATTTTGTATTTCCTCTCCAGGCAATATTTCCGAAATAATATTTACGTCCCTCATCTACTTTAATGTCCACATTCATATTGCCGGTGCCAACATAATACTGTGTATCGGAAACTATAACCGCATCCCGGTAACCTAAAGAGTTATAATAGGTAAGCAGCGATTGTTTGTCTTCCTCGTATTTCTTTTCATCAAATTTAGCGGAGCTAAAAAGCTTGAAACGGAAATATGGATCAATGAAACTCTTTGTTTTGGTGAATGAAAGAAAGCCATAATCATTCATGTATTCTTCAAAAGTGGTTGTTTCATTTATACCATAAGGGCTTTTATATTCTGCAGGATTCAAAGTGATCCTGGTCATTTCTTTTGTACCCTTCATTTGTTTTTTCAACTTCAGATCGGGTACCGTTTCATTACCAAAAAAGTTAAGATCATTGATCCTTACTTTGTTTCCTTTATCAATGTAAAATGTTAATGAAATTGAATTGACCAGTGCAGGTTCCGGCGTTTCCTCAATACGAACCGATACATTCTGGAAACCTTTTTCACTGTAATATTTCTCAATTGTTTCGAGTGCGGTCCGCCTTGTATTTTCGGTGATGATGGTTGATTTTACCAAACCGATCTTACCGGTGATCTCGTCCTGTTCGGATTTCTTTATACCAACAAATTTAAAATTGGCGAGCCTGGGTCTTTCCTGTACGCTGATTTCGATCCAGATGCGATCCTCTTCAAGCCTGGTGATATATATCTGGACATTTGAAAATAAACGTTGGCGCCATAAATTCATGATGGCCTTGGAAAACTGGTCGCCACCAGGAATATTGATCTTATCTCCAACTTGTAAGCCTGAAATGGATTTTACAATAGCCGTATCATAAGTTGTGCCTGTAACCTGGATGCCGGCAATGGTATATTCCCTTGGAACACGGGCATTTTCGAGAGCTAATAAAGCAGGATCAACAGAAACCGGTTCCTGGGCATGTAGAGAAGAAACAGAAAAAGTTGCTAAGACCAGTAATGCACTGAACCGTAATAAAAATCGTAACATAAGTGTTATTCAATCTGTCTGAAAAATGATGCAATTAGTTGTTTATCCTGCATTAAGAGACCAGCTGGGATTACTCTTAAGGCAGCAAATTAACGGGAAATAATGAAAGCGTTTTGTTAAAGAAATCCATATTTAACCGCGCAAATGAACCATTTGCGGCGATTGGATTTTTTAAAGAAGAATGACTTTTAATCAAATCTAATCTTCGTTCACCTTTAACTGATCGCTTGTTTTGCCAAATCTTCTTTCCCTGTTTTGAAAATCAAGAATAGCTTCGTACAGGTTTTCTTTCCTGAAGTCTGGCCACCTGACATTCGTAAAGTACAATTCGGCATAAGCCAATTGGTACAATAAAAAATTACTGATCCTGAATTCACCACTGGTCCTTATCATCAGCTCGGGATCGGGTAAACCGCTTGTACTTAGAAATTGCTGCAAAGTATCCTGGTCAATATCTTCCACATTCAATTTGCCAACTTTAACCTGGTGAGCAATATTCTTCACGGCATTCAACAATTCCCATCTGCCACTATAACTTAAAGCCATCACCAGGTGCATCCCGGTGTTGTTAGCTGTCATTTCAAGCGCCTCATTCAGTTCCTGCAATGCATATTGTGGCAACATATTCATATCGCCAATAACATGCAGCTTAATATTATTCTTGGTTAATTCATTTACTTCCTTGCGGATGGTATTGACCAGCAGTTCCATTAATCCTACTACTTCATATTCTGGCCTATCCCAGTTTTCAGTGCTGAAAGCATATAAAGTCAAGTATTCTATACCTAGCTCTCCACAGCCTTCCACGATATTGCGAACACTTTCAACTCCCTGGTAGTGCCCAAAAAGCCGGTCCTGTCCCTGTTCTTTTGCCCAACGCCCATTACCATCCATGATGATGGCAATATGCCTGGGTAATTTACTTTTATCAATCTGGTCTAATAATGGAGGCATTTGCCCTTTTTTTTGAGGGGCACAAAGGTAAGCATTCTGCTATCAAGCAAGTAAAGGATTTAGAATGATTTTGGAAACAGTTAAAGAAAGTCTTTGAACTACTGTGTAGGCGGACATTTATATGACTGCAGGTTCATAGAAATATAAAAAATTGCCGTAGTAAACTGGTCTTTTTGCCGGCTGTTACCTCTCTGGCGACCTTTTATACCAATAGGATCTCCTACTTCATATGAACGATCAGCCAAAAGTGCCGCGGGTGATCGGCTTCCATCAGGCATTGCAGGAAAAACGGCAGATTCCACATAAGTCAAACTAACATCATCGAGGTAGTCTGTATTGGTAAAACGATGCAATACTTCAAAACCGATATTGAATCGCTCATTAAGAGAATATTTTACACCCACGCCTAAAGGAACAGAAATAGCCATTGCACTGTATTGTTTACGTTCCGGGTATAAAGGACTTCCCTGCCCTTCGGTTCCCAAAGGACGTAAGAAATATTTTTCATCAGCTAAAAAAGCATAGGGATCATAATTAAAAATGCCGGCGCCAAAAGTTACATAGGGTGTAAAATTTAAACCCGGATCACCTGGTAAAAAGCGGTAAAAATTAAAATCACCTTGTAATGCCAACTCCCATACATTGGTATTGAAACTTAAATTGCGGCTTAACATGGTTTCATTATGCGTATTATAAACATCTGAATAGCCCAGTTGCGCATAACTTCCGGCAACCCGGAGTGCAACATAATTTCCAAAATTCTTGCGAAAGAACAGCGTGGCTGCAGGCTTGGGCCGATTCAGTTTTGCCCTTGTATTCAGGTCTCCAAAATAATGCGCAGCACCAATACCTAAACCGAATTCACCCTCCTGGACAACCGAATTTTGAGCCATTAAAAAACCCGGGATTACAAATGCCACCGCAATAATTAGTTTCCTGATCATAATTGCAAATTAATATTTCACCTTCTTACAACGAAATAAAGCGAATTTTCTTTTATGGAAGAAGAACTTAGTTTCTTTTATCAAAACCCCAGGTAAGTTTTGTTCTAAGGGTTTGGAGGAAATTGATCTCGTTTAAACGTACAAGGTTAAACATAAATGATTCTTTACGTACCGCCAATTCAACATTTTTATTGATGATTTCCCTGCGGGAGTCAAGTGCACAGATGATAAAATCAGAGCGGCTTTCCACTTCAAACGAAATAATGTTATCATCTGGCACCACAATAGGCCGAACGTTCAGGTTATGTGGCGCAACAGGAGTAATTACAAAACTTCCACTTTCAGGAAACACAACCGGGCCATTACAACTTAAAGAATAACCGGTTGAACCGGTTGGTGTAGCCACGATCAGCCCATCGGCCCAATAAGTATTTAAAAACTCTCCATTTAAGTATGTATGGATCTTGATCATTGGCGCTGTATCTCTTTTGTGAATGGCAAATTCATTTAAACCATAAGGTACATGACCAAACAGCGGAATATTAGAATCCAGGTGAATCATTACTCTTTTATCGATCACCATGGTTCTTTTCATCAGGGCATTAACAGCTATTTCCATTTCATCGCGGCCTATACTGGCAAGAAACCCAAGCCGGCCGAAATTGATCCCCATAACCGGGATGTTTTTATTTCTTACCAGCGTAACGGTGTCTAATAAAGTTCCATCACCGCCGAGGCTGATGATAAAATCAATGGCGTCCGTAAGATCTTCAGATAAAAAAAAAGTGGAGGTGTTTTCCGGCAGTTTAACCTGGTCCTTTATCTCTTCATAATAATCGATAAAAATCATCGGTTCTATCCGGAGCTTTTCCAGTTCATCAAAAAACAGTTGCAAATCCTTCTGCTGGGAATCTTCCAAAACCCTGCTGTAAATAGCTACCTTCATCAAAATTGATTCTTTCTATGTAAATATAACCCGTTTTGACCTAAAGGATTAAAACTGTATTCCAGCTTGATCACAAAATCATAAACAGTAATTATATCTACACCAAACCCACCTGAGAAGAGTGTTTTGTTATTCAAAGTATTTCCATTTGGATAGGGATTATGCACATAACCCGCATTTCCATAAATTTTACCATAGATGCGAAACGGGATCCTCGTCAATTTTGTATACTTAATTGGAGGCAGGTTGATGTTGAAATTGAACAGCTCCCTGCCCAGGGTTGCTTTTACATATCCCCCTGCTACACCATCAATAATATACATCTCGTAACCCTGCATTTCCATATCAGCATATCCAAGGAAGCGTTGATTATAAAATGGTTGTTTAAAAGGGAGTTTGATTGAGCCAACAGCACGGGCATTAAAATACATTTTTGCATTCAATGGCCAGGTACCGGAACCTTTTGCGGTAACCTGCCACATATTGACTTCTTTATTAAAACCTTTTTTTGAAAGTGTAAATTCTGCAGCATAACCCTGTAAGGGATAAGGATTATAATCCTGGTCTAAATAACTCATGGAATAATACAATTCGGGAAAGCTGATATTTGATTTTCCATCATTATAAAAAGCAGGATTCAAATGAACAACCGTGTCTCCTACACTTTCATGTGTATATGCAAAACCAAACCGGTGTACCGTTTTAATAGCCCGCCGGTAAGTAACCTCTGCATTTGCCCGGAAGAATGAATGAACATAATCTTCAGAACTATCTAAGATTGCTGCCTTATTATTGATTGTATTGTAACTGATATCCCTGTTTTTACCTGCATTAAGTCCAACATTAAATCCCCATTTCATTGATTTTTCAAAATAAGGTCGCTGATATTGGAGGCCAAGCTGCCTGGTATAACCATTGGTTATAGAAAATTTAAGCTTATCCATTCGCCCGGTTGCATTATTGTGGGTAAGCTTTAACCCATAATTAACCCGGTTTAAACTGGCGCCATGATCATTAACCCATTCATTAAAATTGCGGGAAACAATATTAAAATAAGGGATTGGAAAAATATACCAGCGCTCTTTAACTGTAATGAGGATATCAACATTATAACCTTCGAAGCTTTTTAATGCGACGATCACTTCATGAAAAAGCGAGGTATTCATTAATTGCCTGCGTGCATCTTCAAACTTTTCAACCAGGCCCTGCAATTGGTAGTAATCTCCTTTTTTAAAAGGGACCTCTCTTAAAATAATTTGTTCTTTGGTTCTTTTGTTACCAGTAATTATAATATCGCGAACAATGAAGGGGGCAAAAGGTGTGGAGTCAACGGTTGAAGGAGGAACTATTAATTCCTGGCCATCACCCATACCATTAAAAACTTTTATCTGCTGGGCGTTTAAAAAGGGTGAGACCAAAAAAACTACTGCAAATAGCAAATATTTATTATTCCATTGCATCAACCGCACTTAACTAAATATTAAAATCAATAATTATAATAAAAATTACTTGCCAGCATATAACGGGGAAAAGCAATGGAATTATATCTTCAGATAGTTCATCAGGTTATCGTAATTGGACTTTAATTCATTTTCATAAAGCTCTTCACCAAAATAGTGTTTCACATTGTAATCGTACCGTTGAAAGGTAGCTACAATATCCGAAACTTCCATTTTATTGATCTTGATCGTAACCTGCATCAAGCCCGTTTGGGTATCCGTGTAAGTATTTAATTGGGTGATCTGGCTGTCATTGGTTTCAACCAGCCGGCTAATTTCATTGAAGGAGTATTTTTGACTGTCCATTTCCAGTACGATTAATCCACCAGGGTCGTTCACACTCATGAATTCGGAAGCCTGGCGTAAAAGATCTGAATAGGTTACAGTGCCGTATATATCACCATTTTCTTCAATAATTGGAACAACGGTTATACCGTTTTCAACAGCAACCTGCATGGCTTTTAAAAAATGTTCGTTTTGCTGGATAGAAGGTGTGGGAAAAACTTCCATGATGCCGGAGATGGGCATGTTTTCATCCGGCGCCTGCAGAAGATCATCTTCGCTAATCAAACCAACATATTTATCACCTTCCGTAACAGGCAAATGACCTATGTGCGCATCATTCATCATTTGCAGCGCATCATAAACTTTGTCTGTAAGGTGCAGGTAAGGAATTGTTTGTGATTGTACATCGCGGATTAACATGCAGGGCGTTTATTTAATGAATAAGACACCGACGATCATCTAACCGTTGCAGGCTCATTCAGATTTTTCAAGAATTTATGGAGTATGTTATTGAATTCATGCGGCACTTCCATCATAGGCGCATGGCCACATTTATCAATAAAATACAATTCACTATAGGGAATTAACCGATTAAATTCACGTGCCACGAATGGCGGCGTGATGGTATCATTGTTTCCCCATATCAATAACGTAGGTTTTTTGATTTGATTGAGTTCCTCGCCCAGATTATTACGGATTGCGCTTTTTGCAAGGGCAATGATCTTAATAGCTTTAATGCGATTATTGACTATTTCATACACTTCATCTACCAATTCTTTGCTTGCTGTTGCCGGATCATAAAAGGTCATTTCCGTTTTCTTCCTGATATATTCATAATCGCCGCGTTTGGGATAAGAATCACCCATTCCGTTTTCAAACAGCCCGGAACTACCGGTCAGGATCAACGATTTTACTTTTTCAGGATGCTTTAAAACGTGTATAAGGGAAACATGACCGCCCAATGAATTGCCTAACAAATGAACCTGGTCATATTCGCGGGCCTCAATAAATTTATGAACAAACTTTCCTAAACCACCAACAGTAGTATGCAGAATATCCAATTCAAATAATGGAAGCATGGGCACCACTACTTTATAATGTTGCCTGAAATATTCTATCAGATCTTTAAAATTACTTAAGGCTCCAAATAAACCATGCAGGAGTAATAGCGTTTCGCCTTCTCCTTCCTCAATGTACCTGAATTTCTTATGCTGTTTAATCTCGTACTGCATTATCTATCCTTTCTGGCCTTTTTAATTTGTGCTAAAATAATTGATTTGATGCAAAAAAGCGATTGAAACAAAATTGCGTAAAGTTTTCATTGGTGTTCGGGAATTTTTCCCGAAATATCATCAAAAAAATTATCTAAGGAATCAAACATGTTTTTAAATACAGGAATCACTTTACCAAAACCTTCAATAGCCCAGGGACCTATAGGTGCAATGTAATCATAGGTTTCAGAATTACTGATGGTATCAGGCTTTAAAATTTGTAATTGTGCTGCATAAAACAAAATAATGCTATAGATAATAACGTAAATCAAAGCATAAAAAAGCATCCCGCCTAACCTGTTTAACCAACCCATCATAGCCACCTGCACTGTTTTTTCTATGATCTTTGCACCTATTCTTACTATTATCACTACAACAAGAAAAACAATTATAAAGGAAACAAAAGGAAGCCATTTTTCAGAAACACTAACGGTATCACCAATATAACCCGCTACGACAGCTGATAATTTTACGGCTGCCGCCAAACCAATCATAAATGCTAACAATGAAAATACAGCAACGATAAGGCCTTTGCTGAATCCTTTAAAAATGGCTATAATCAATAATACAGCTAAAACAGTATCTATAAACATGCAGTTTAGTTATTCCGGTAATCAGTGCTGCGTTGATTAGTTATTGAGCATTTGTTTAGCCAGGGTAGAAATGGTTTTACCATCTGTTTTACCTCCCAGTTTTTTTGTAGCAATACCCATCACTTTTCCCAGGTCAGCTGGTGAGGCAGCTCCCGTTTCTTTGATGATAATGGCTAATTCAGCTCTCACCTCATCTTCGGACATCTGTTGTGGAAGATATTTTTCTATAATGGCAATTTCTTCATTTTCTTTTGCGGCTAATTCAGGGCGATTTTGTTTTTCAAAAATTTCTGCTGAATCTTTTCTTTGTTTAACTAATTTTTGAAGCAGTTTTACTTCATCACTTTCTTTTAATTCACCACTGGCACCTTCAGCAGTTTTGGCATTGATGATGGCTGCTTTTATGGCTCTCAGGCTGCGCATAGAAGTTTCGTCTTTTGCCAGCATCGCTGTTTTTAAATCAGCCATTATTTTTTGTTCCAGGTTCATTTTAAAATGATTTATGTTAAACCGCTTTTTCTTTCAATTGCTGATCGCGGAATTTTTCATAAAAGTCTTTTGAAAACTTTTTCATCTCTTCTACCAAACCATCATTATTGGTAGCCTTTCCAAAAGTATCGGCCATCGTCATTAAAGTCTGGTAAAAAAAATCAGCCATTTCATCCACCATCATTTCTTTGGTCCAAAGGTCAATGCGGAGGGCTGTTTTTTCTGCTCCATCCCAAAATGCCAGCATCATGGCTTTTGCCTGCTGCGCCTGTTCGGTGGTAGTATCTGAAGCTTTCCAGGTGATATTTTCGGGTACCCTGTTTTGATCAAGGGATACATCAATGGTAATTGTTGATTGATTCATGTTATGTTATTGAATTGGACGCAAATGTAACGTTATCATGGTTTCGAGTTGCAAATGCTTTGCCATAACAATGTTGAAGTTTTTTGCCAGCTGTATTCTCCGGCTTTTTGTAACCCTTTTTGGATCAGCATGTCACGCTGGTTTTCATCCTTATACAAATTCATCATTTTTTCACCGATATCAAATGGGGTTGTAACATCTGCATAAAGGGCAGCATCCCCGGCAATTTCCTCCATGGCCGAACTGGCGCTCGTAATGACCGGTACACCAGATTGCATAGCCTCTAATACGGGCACTCCAAAACCTTCGAATAAAGAAGGATAAACCAAGGCATAAGCAGAAGCAGTCAGGGAAACCAATTCCTCTTCGGGCAGGTAACCGGTAAGGACCACATCATGCCGGTATTTATATGTTTCCAGGTCTTTTAAAAATGATTCGTACTTCCAGGCTAGCCGGCCTGCAATAACCAATTTAAAATTACTTTTCAACCGCTTTTTAAATAGCGAAAACCCTTTCAATAAATTCAATAGATTTTTTCGTGGATGTATGGCGCCGCTGTACAAAAAAAATTCTTTACCCTCTGTATATTTCAATTTCACATTAAACTTCAAATCTTCAGTTAATGGTTTAAAGGATGGTTTAGCCGCATTATATACCACACTGATTTTTTCGTTATCTATTTTATAACGCTGATGAATATCCGCTTTTGTAAATGCCGATACCGTAGCAATGGAACCTGCTTTTTTTAAAAAGCGTGGTGTATATCTTTTATAAAATATTAAATGAGATTTTTTAATAAATGCCGGGTGATGCAAAAATGCCAAATCATGGATAACCAGGCATTGAGGAACACTGGTCGTTAATGAACAAAAACCATCGGCCGAAACAAAAATATCAGCCTTGTATTTTTTTAAGACTTGCGGAATTTTTACATCGTACCACCATTTCCATAAAAGCGGGTGCCGTGCTGGCGGACCAATTACAACAGGTGTTACATTTTTTTCATAAACGAAACGCGGATCAAAGGGACGGTCAAAAATGAAAATAAACTGGTGTTCAGGATGATCGTGGGTTATTCTTTTAAAACATTCATGAATAAAATACCCATACCCTTCAAGGTAACCGGCCAGTAAAAAACGGGTATTTACAGCAATAATCATTTGGCGGGCAAAGGTAAGGCTGATCATGCTAACCTTCATTTTTGGGCTACACAACAATGCTGATAGAATTGATTAGCAAGACGTATAATAACCCGGGTACAACTACGTTAGTTTTACATGATTTACGGTAGATCATTTCACGCATATGTACACTTGCTAACCTATATGAACGGCGGTACTTTTATAGCCAAATCCGTTATCCTTTAAATATCCTCCTTATGAAAAAATGCTACCCAAAACTGCATATAGCCTGCATTTTAATCATATTAATATTGAGTGCTCAATTTTCATCTGCCCAATGTTTGAATGGTTTTGAACCTACAGGAAAATCTTTTGATACTACTGTAGCTACAGGAAGTGGTAATTATGAAACTATTTTAACTTTTCCCAAATTTCATCCGGATAGCGGTATGGTAACTTGTGTAAAGCTGATAATGACAATTACAGGTGTTGCAAGGCTTAATATCGAAAATTATGTAAATGCACCCACATCCTATAATGCTACATATACCCGCCGGGATACTATTTCCGGTCCGGGATTAACCAGCCCTTTAACGCAAAGTGTAAATAATAATTATGGTCCTTTTAATCTTGCGGCTAACGACGGAGTAGATTTCAGTGGGCCAGATTTTGTAACCGTTGGACCAGATACCGTATTAAACGGGGCTTCTGTTGTAACAACGATCACTGATGTAAATGTAATTGCAGATCATTTTTATGGCCTCGATTCTGTTGATTATCGATATGCTATTAAAGCAGGAGCAACCTTAACCGGAAGTGGTGACTACTTATTTTCCCCATCAACTTCAGGATTTGTAAACTACCGCCTTGAATATTGCTACTGCCCTCCAACAGTGTTACCTATGGGATTATTAGATTTCCAGGTTAATAAGAAGGGTGATAACACTGCTGCGTTAAACTGGAATGCAGAAACTGATAATAACGATTTTCACTATGAGATCCAGGTAAGCCGTGACGGCAGAAATTTTAAACCGGCCGGTGTGGTACAGAAAAAATCAGGAATAAACCCAACATACACTTTCCAGTATGATCGTCAAAAACATGAAACGGGTCAATTATACTTTAGGGTTCAACAACGTTATCATAACGGTGTGGCGAAATTCACCGCTGTTCAGTCTGTGAATTTTGAGAACACCTTATTAAATAAAATTTCCTTGTACCCTAACCCTTCTTCAGGAAATGTTGGTATCAAATTTGTTAACGTAACATCTGGAAAATTAAGCATTAGAATTTCTAATGTTCAGGGACAAACGGTTGTGAGTAAAGATTTGGTTGTGGCTGGAACAGATTATAAACAAATAGCCACGTTACAAAGAGGAATGTATTGGATGAAGATTACGGATGTAACAACACAGGAGACCGTTGTCAATCAACTTTTAATTAAATGACCTCTTAGGTGGAAGAGGATGGTGGCTTGTAAAAGGGGCCTTGGTTCAGGGCCCCTTTCTTTTTGCAACAACCTCAATGTTATTCCCGCGAGATAAAACCACCCCTGCTTTATCAGCATTATTTAATTACTTTTGTTTTCCACTAAAGATTTATATGGAATATAATACTTCGAGAAATTACCTGGTAATGCGTGAATATGGACGACATATTCAACGAATGATAGAATATATAATGACTATTGAAGATGATGAAGAACGCCAGCGTAATGCAAATACAGTTATTGAGTTAATGGGCTTTTTAAATCCTCATTTAAAAAATGTTGAAGATTTCAGGCATAAATTGTGGGATCACCTTTTCCTGATCTCTGATTTCAAACTTGATATTGAATCTCCTTATCCAAAACCAACAAAAGAATTACTCAGGGGCAAACCACAACCACTGCAATATCCAAAACGCTACCCAAAATATTCTCACCTGGGTAAAAACCTGGAAGTGGTGATTGAAAAAGCATTGAAAGAAGAAAACCCCGACAAAAAGCTGGGCTTTGCAAATGCCATTGCATACTACATGAAATTGGCCTATAATAACTGGCATAAAGAAACAGTTCATGATGATGCTATCCAGGCAGAATTAAGCATTATTACTAAAGGTGAATTAGAATTCACCAATACGCCTTTTGTTAAGGCATATCGTCCGCAGCAGGAAATGAGCAGGGACCGTGGAGGCTATGGAAAATCCCGTGGCAAATTTCAACAACGTAGTGGCAGAAGCAATGACCGGAATGAGCGTAGTGATCGCGGAGGTCAAAAATTTAAGAAAAAGAGATATTAAGATAACAGGCATAATTTTTAAAAGGTTGATGGGTTTGAACCATCAACCTTTTTTATTTTTTATCAGGAAAATGGTTGTTCATACTTTGCAATTACATTTTCATAAAACGAATCTGCATGTATTCATTTGAAGTTATAGGTGGAAAAAAGTTGAGCGGAGAAATCATACCACAGGGTGCAAAAAATGAAGCTTTACAAATTATCAGCGCTGTTTTATTAACACCCGAAGAAGTGGAAGTGACCAATATTCCAGATATACTGGATGTAAACTTGTTGATAGAATTATTAGCCGATATAAATGTGAAGGTTAGCAGGCCACAAAGAGATACTTGTATTTTTAAAGCGGATGATGTTAATATCGATTACCTGCACAGTGAAGAATACCGGATAAAAAGTGGTCGCTTACGCGGCTCCGTTATGCTGGCTGGTCCGCTGCTTGCCCGATTTAAAAAAGCCTTTATTCCAAAACCTGGCGGAGATAAAATCGGCCGAAGAAGATTAGATACGCATATTGTAAATTTTGAAAAATTAGGCGCTTCTTTCGACTACGACACCAAGGATGGTTTCTTTCATTTAACTGCGCCAAACTTAAGCGGTACTAATCTTTTATTAGATGAACCTTCCGTAACCGGAACAGCCAATATCATTATGGCAGCTACCATGGCATCCGGCAAAACAGTTATTTACAATGCCGCCTGCGAACCTTATATACAGCAGCTATGCCGCATGCTAACCAGGATGGGAGCAAACATTGAAGGCATTGGGAGTAACCTGCTAACCATTACTGGTGTGGATCAACTCCAGGGAACCAGTCACCGTTTATTACCGGATATGATTGAAGTGGGCTCATTTATAGGATTGGCTGCCATGACGCAAAGTAATATTCTCATTAAAAACGCAGGTATTGAACACTTAGGCGTTATCCCGGAAAAGTTCCGGCAGTTAGGCATTACCGTTACATTCCAGGGTGATGATATTCATATTCCCGAACAAGATATTTATGAGATCCAGGCATTTTTAGATGGCTCCATGCTCACCATTTCTGATCATCCATGGCCCGGATTTACACCTGATCTTTTAAGTATTATTTTAGTTGTTGCCACCCAGGCAAAGGGGTCCGTACTCATTCACCAGAAAATGTTTGAAAGCCGGTTGTTTTTCGTTGATAAATTAATTGAAATGGGCGCCCGGATTATTCTTTGCGATCCGCACAGGGCAGCCATTGTAGGTTTGGAAAGAAAACAAAATTTAAGAGGCATTACCATGAGCAGCCCCGATATCAGGGCCGGAGTGGCATTGTTGATAGCCGCTTTGAGTGCTGATGGTAAAAGTATTATCCAGAATATTGAACAAATTGACCGGGGTTACCAGTATATTGATAAGCGATTGCAACAATTAGGTGCAGATATCAAAAGGATATAAGCAGACACAAAAAAAATCCTCCAGGTAAACCCGGAGGATAATTGGTTGGCGTTTAGGGTAAATTAGTTTTAGCTTTCACTAAGGACTGGACGCCGGTTTGGTTAATTTCTTAGGATTGGACAAATTGGTTTTAGGACAATTGGATGTTTTGGTTTTTCAAAGGGTTGTTGTTAACACAAAGATGCATCGCTATTTAGCTTATTCAAACAATTTTCAACGCTCATTTTAATGCATAATCAATAATTTTAATCCACTATAGGCAATACCCCTTATTATCGTATTTTTCCTTTGAAAACCTTACCCATTGCGCATTTCAATATAATCGTATTGTTACGAATTTTTATCGGGTAACTATACTTTAAAATTAATTTCGTGATCCGGCAGAGGATATCAAATTTAAAATTCACTCTAAAAACAAATGCATTATGCTAATGCCTGGTATTAAACTCCGTACCATCCAAAAAGAAGATAATGTTCAACTGGCACAAATCATTCGGGATACTTTGACAGAATTCAAGGCAAATAAACCAGGAACTGTTTATTATGATGAAACCACTGATCAATTGTTTGAATTATTTCAAAAACCAGGTTCCATTTATTTTGTGGCATTGATGGATGATGAGCTTGTCGGTGGTGGAGGCATTTACCCTTCAGATGGTTTACCAAACGGGACCTGCGAGTTAGTAAAAATGTACCTGTTACCGGAAGCCCGTGGCATCGGTTTAGGGAAAAGGATCATTGAGGAATGTCTTGCATTTGCAAAAGAGAATGGTTATACGCAGGTTTATATTGAATCCATGCCCGAATTGGAAAATGCCTTAAAAGTTTATGAAAAATTTGGATTCAAATACATTTCTGCCCCGCTTGGTAATACTGGACATCATGGTTGCGAAAAATGGATGCTTCGCTCACTTTAAAATCATGCCCGGGATATGTTTAATAATTCCGCTTCATAAACCGCACTGAATAAATATACCCGGCCTGTACTTATTTCAATGCAACGATAACGCTTCCGGATTTTTTCTCCTTTTTTAAAAACCCTTCCATCGTTTGTTTTAAAAATAGTTGCATCATTCATTTCTTCTATTAACTGGTGACCGGGTTTTTTAGCATCATAACGCCGCAATACCCTTGTCAAACCTTCTTCGGCGCAACTGCTTGCAGCAGGATTATGCATTGTCTTTTGTATTTCCTGTTCAATATCCGCAGGGAAAATTTTATTCTTCAAAAATTGATCTAATAAAAAACCATATATCTTTTTCCATTCTATTCCGTGTGAGGAAACTTTATTACCAAATTTTTCAAAAGTTAACAGGTGAGCCAATTCATGAATAAGCGTTAACAGGAAAGCAAATTTGTTCAGGTTGCCATTAACACTGATCCGGTGATTGCTGCCCGATGTCCGGTGCCTGTAATCACCCAAAATACTATTGCGTTCCCTTGCAATGGTAAGGTGTACATGATATTGTTGCAGGTATTGTAAAACGGCCAGATAAGTTCCTTCGGGCAAGTATTGTTGCAGGTGATTTATCGGCGCTTCCTTCTTAGGCATGGTCTTTTCGCTTCACTTGTTTGGTTAAAATTCCCACTTCCAGGAAGGTGTAAACAAGATATAATGCCATGGCTGCAAAAAGAGACGGTTTATTTATTTCCCCCTCAATAGAGAAAACATAGATTAGAATTGCAATTATTACCAGCAGCATTTTAGCCATCATACTCCCGGTTACGGATCGCACAAAGGCATTTGGATTCGGGTCCGCTAAACCGCGCCGGGCAATCAGGTAAGAAAAAAATGTAGCAGCCAGTAATAAAATATTAGCATAAATAAGCATGGGTTGATCAAAACCCCTGCTTTCAATACTGGTACGTGCAGCTATTAAAAATGCATTGACAATGATGAAAAGAATAATTATTGGAAGAAAAGGCCTGAATTTATTGCGCACCATATTTTAATTTTTGAATACCCTAATCATTCATTCCAGATTACCGGCATGCAAAAGTATATAAGAAACCATTGCCTTTTAGATAAATGCATTGATCTTCAAAACAGGGCATAAAAATCCTTTGCCTCAAATGAAGCGCATTTTTTCAACCCTGTAATTTGAATTAATTATTTTGCCGCAACCTTTACATCGTTCATATTACGTTCTACAGTAAACTTTGTAGTGGTAATATTTTTTGCAACTGAATTTTCCTTTACAGCAGTCCCTGATCCCATATGACATTTTCCATTAAAGGTGGCTGAAGGTTCAATTTGCAGTTTTCCAGCATGAACATCCCCATTAATGGTGCACTCGCCACGTAATTGCAATAGATCCTTGGTTTTTATGCAGCCATTCACTTTGCCAACAATATCGGCCTGGTTGCCTTCAATATCGCCTTGAACTTCTCCATTTACGCCAATAACAATTTTAGCCTGGCATATAATGTTGCCGATAATGGTTCCATCGATCCTGATGTCGTTTTTACTATTAATGTCTCCTTTCAATACAGTTCCGGCATTAATAATAGTGGTTCCGTTACCACCAACTGGTTTTTCCTGGGTTGGGTCTTTGGTTTTGTTAAACATAGGTATTTAAATTAATCGTTTATAAATTCATCCCGCGGAATCTCTATGCGGGCCGTATCAAGTGGTGTGCTTACATCGCCACTTAACACTCTTCTTAAACCTTCAATATACTGGGCATTAAAAGTAACTTCTTTGTTTAGCGAATCGATCCGGTATTTCAATTGCCTGTTTTCTCTTACCTGGCTCAAATCATTATAACCGGGGATGTAATATTTTAAAGGTGTAAAAACAATCAGTGCTACTGTTAAACCAACTAATAACATAAATATTGTACTCAAACCAATATACACACTTAATCTTGAAAGTTTAAATGTTACTACTTCCTCATATGTATCATCATTCATTACAACCAGCCTGTACCTGTTCTGCAACCGCTTAAATGTTGATTCCGCATCCAGTTTCATTAAAATTCATCGTTTAGGAATAAAGGTAATAAAGCAGGCTTTATTTACAGCTTGTAAAACAACGTTTTAATGCAAAAAATTGTGTGCATTTTATAATAAAAGTTTTGAAATTCAGTTAATAACACTTTAGATTGCGCCTGAACCATGCGACAGAACCGCCTTAAAATCATTTCAGCTTTTTTATTTTGTCTTTGCAGTTCGTCTTCATTTGGCCAATTGGGAATCAACCTTGATATTGACAAACCAAAGCCTTACGAGGACCGGGTGTTGAGGGCTGAAAAATCTGGTGAGAAAAAATTTACTATCCCCCGCAGATTTTTACAGAATACAGCTACACATTATAATTTTTTCTTTAATGCCAATAATAAATTAAACGAAGTTATCGCCCAGGCAAAAGCAGGCCACCAGGACGATTTCTCTCAACTTATTTCATTCTACAATTACAGTCTCGATGCTACTGCTGCAAATGATATTCAGTTAGACAGCATTATTATTAAATCCCAGACCGGTATCGTTTTACATGATCTGCGAAGTGATTGGATCGATAACCTGTATCTTTTATGGGGTGCCGCCTATTATCTCCGAAAGGATTTTGATTCAGCAAACCTGACTTTCCAATTTATCAATTATGCATTTGCCGATAAGGAAAAGGATGGCTATTACAGGTATATTGGCAGCCGGATGGATGGCAATGATGCTACTAAAATTTCAACAGAAGAAGACCGGAATTTAAAAGACCGCCTGCTTTCTCAACCACCCAGTCGCAACGATGCTTTCATCTGGCAGATCAGGACCTATATTGCCAAAAACGATTTTACGGCTGCAACCAGCCTGATCGGGGCATTAAAGCAAGATCCGACTTTCCCGGAAAGATTAGAAAATGACCTGGAAGAAGTACAGGCACTTTGGTTTTATAAACAAAATATGTGGGACAGTGCGGCTCATTACTTAAGTCTGGCCCTTGATGGCGCAGAAAACAAACAGGAAAAAGCCCGCTGGGAATATTTAACAGGTCAGCTATACGAGCTTTCAGGGGATCTTGCATCTGCAGAAAGTTATTTTGAAAAAGCCATCAACCGCACCACAGACCCGGTTTTGGAAATTTATGCCCGGTTGAATGCCATCAGAACAAACCGCGACAGCAGCGTAAATACCATCGACAAAAATATTACTGAGTTGATGCGGATGGTTAAAAGAGATAAATACCAGGATTACCGGGACATTATTTATTTTATGGCCGCCCAAATGGAATTGGAAAGGAATGATCCTGAAGCAGCTTACGCTTTATTATTAAAAGGTTCCCGTTACAATAACGGCAATGATGGCCTGCAGAATAAAGCTTTTTTACAACTGGCCGAAATGGCTTTTGAAAAAAAACAATACAGGCAGGCTTATAATTTTTATGACAGTTTAAAATTGAATGATCCTGCTTTAACAGACCTTGAAAAGATCAATGATAGAAAAACAAAGTTAGGCCAGCTCGCTGGTTTTTTAGAAATTATAGAAAGACAGGACAGTTTGCAGCATATTGCCAACTTGCCGGATGCTGAGAGAGAAGACTTCGTCAAAAAGATTGTAAAACAGCTTCGAAAAGAGCAAGGTTTAAAGGATAATGAAGACTTTCTTTCAACCGGCTTTGTTTCTGGCAATCCGGCAACTGATATTTTCGCTGGCCAACAGGAAAAAGGTGATTGGTATTTTTACAATAATTCCCTGAAAACCCGGGGAGCAGCAGAATTTAAAAGCCGTTGGGGCAACCGACCAAATGCTGATAACTGGCGAAGAAGCAGTGCTGTTGGCACCAATAGTAATATTGCAACTAACCAGCCCAGTGGAAATCAAACCGGTAGTACTACACCAGGCGTTCAGGCTCCTGTTGAAATTAGTTATGAGTCGCTTTATAATAATCTGCCCCTGACACCAGAAAAATTAAAGTTGTCAAATGATTCTATCCAAAATGCATTGTTTTCAGTTGGCTCACTGTATTTAAATGGATTTGAGGATTGTAATTCCATGACCCAATCTTATCAAACATTACAAGAACGCTTCCCATCTTTTTCAAAAATGGATGAAGTATTATTCAACTTGTATTATTGTTTACAAAAGAATGGCAATACGAATGCAGCCAGCCAGGTAAAACAACAATTATCATCATCTTATCCAAAAAGCAGGTTTACTATCATTGCAACAACGGGCCAGGACCCGGCTGTCAAAACCATAAACCCGGAAGCTACGGCTACCTACGAAAAAATTTATGATCAATTTATAGCCGGCAATTTTAGCGAAGCACTGGCTGGAAAAAAAGTGGCTGATAGTATTTATGGTGAAGGATTTTGGACACCCCAACAAATGTATATTGAATCGGTTTATCATATACGCCAAAGAGAAGATTCAACTGCCATTGGCATTCTTAAAAAAATAAGCACCCGTTATCCCGGGACGGTTTTGGCTGATAAAGCAAAATCTTTGGTAGATGTTTTGGGCCGCAGGTCACAGATTGAACAAGAATTAAGAAATCTACAAATTGAAAGACCGGCAGAAGATACTTTTACCGTAACAGAAGTTTTCAGGGTAATCAGGCCTGAACACCAGGATACGGTAGTTACCAAAACAATTGAGCAACCAAAAGAAGTTGTGCAACAGGTTGCAGCACCAAGAATTGATACCATTATTACAAAACCGGTTATTACAGCTACAGCAGGTTACAGTTTTAACGCTCAGCAGCCTCACCTGGCAATGATCATTTTAAATAAAGTGGACCCGGTATTTATCAATGAAGCCCGTACAGCTATTTTCAGGTATAACAGGGAAAAATATTATAACCAGACTTTGGAATTGACCATTATTCCTTTGGATACTGAAAACCAGGTATTGGTAATTGGTCCGTTTGCGGATGCAAAAGCAGCTGTAAACTATGTAGATTTGGCCAGGCCGATAACCAGTACCCAGATAATGCCCTGGTTAAAAGCCGAAAAATATAAATATTCCATTATCAGCCAGTCAAACCTGGATTATTTAAAGACTGACCAGGATATCAAGAAATACAATGTATTCCTTGAGCAGCATTTACCCGGAATATTTTAACCACTGCCCACTGCTTTTTATTTTTCAAAAATTAACGAACCGCATCGGGTTGCGGCATTCATTTTTATTAATTTCGGTTATATCTTAACCGATCTGATATTCTATCATTAGAAACACTATTATGAAACGTTCTGTAAAAGTCTTTTGGATCATCTTTTTTTCCGGCTTTGCCTTTTTCCTACTGGTAATTATGCTGGCTAATTTTGGGGTATTTGGAAAAATGCCTTCGCTGAAAGAATTAGAAAATCCCTCAATTCTTCAATCTTCAGAAGTATATGCAGAGGATGGTACATTAATGGGAAAATATTACCGGGAAAGAGGAAACAGGAGCGTTGTTGATTACCGGGATATTTCAAAACATGTGATAGATGCATTAGTAGCTACGGAAGATGAAAGATTTTACTCTCACTCTGGTATCGATGTTCAAAGTACTTTAAGAGCTGTTGTTTTATTGGGTAAAGAAGGTGGAGGTAGTACAATTACCCAACAGCTTGCAAAAGCATTGCTTGACCAGGGTAGTCGAAACAAACCATGGAGAGTTATAGAAAAGCTTAAGGAATATATTGTTGCTGTAAGATTAGAGCGCAATTTTACTAAAGAAGAAATCATTGCATTATACCTGAATGCGGTGCCTTATGGAGATAATATTTATGGCATTCGTAATGCGGCCAGAACATTTTTTCAAACTGAACCCGACCGTTTAAAGCCCGAAGAAGCTGCCATGCTGGTAGGTATTTTAAAGGCAAATTACCTGTACAATCCACGCAGAAATCCAAAAGCAGCACTTGATCGTCGCAATACGGTTATCAACCAGATGGCAAAAAATAATAAGATCACAGAAGCCGAATCAGCCAGGTTAAAGGCGCTGCCTATAAAATTAAATTACCAGAAGTTGGACCAGAACACGGGTTATGCACCTTATTTCCGGGAGATTTTAAAAGATGAAGTGAGAGATGCCCTAAAGGATATGACCAATCAAAATGGCGATCCTTATAATATTTATGATGATGGATTAAAGATCTATACCACTATTAATCCGCGGATGCAGGAATATGCTGAAGAAGCGGTGGCACAGCAAATGCCTTCTTTACAAAGGGCACTTGACCGGCAATCAAATATTAAATCGGGCAAAGTCTGGAAAGGATATGAAAATGTATTGGAAGCTGCCATGAAAAACAGTGATCGTTGGGCGGCTATGAAAGATGAAGGTTTTTCTGATAAAGAGATCAAGGCAAGTTTTCATAAAAAAACGCCGATGAAAGTTTTTGCCTGGAACAAGGATCGGGAAAAAGATACAGTAATGACTCCTTACGATTCCATTAAATATCACCGCCAGATGTTACAATCATCATTTATGGCGATGGATCCTATAACCGGTGAAGTAAAAGCCTGGGTGGGTGGAATCAATTTTAAAACTTATAAATACGATCACGTTAACCTGAAAACAAAGCGGCAGGTTGGTTCAACCATCAAGCCTTTGTTGTATGCCCAAGCCATTGAAGAAAGAGGCATGGACCCAATGTCGCCAGTACAGGATGTACAACAGGATTTTGGCAGTGACCGCCTGGTTCCGGCTACAACAAAAACCTGTACAGGACGTACCGTAACAATGGCTAATGCCCTTACATGGAGTCGCAACTGTGCTACTGCCTATATAATGAAACAGGTAGGACCTGCGCAGTTTGCCGCATTCATGGAACGAATCAGCATTCCTACGAAATTAGAAGCGCATCCTGCCAACGCATTAGGTGCAATGGATCTTTCAATGTTCGAAATGATGTGGAGCTATTCCATTTTTCCTGGCCGTGGATTTTCAACCAAACCTTATTTTATTTCCAGGATTGAAGACCGGAATGGAAATGTTATTAAAAGATTTGACTACAGCACAAACCGCAAAGAAGTGATGAGTGAGATCACCGCATATAAAATGGTGAAAATGATGGAAGGTGTAGTTACACAGGGAACTGCTGCCAGTTTGATGTACCGGTTAGGCGCAACCGAAATGGGTGGTAAAACAGGTACAACCAATGACAATGCGGATGCCTGGTTTATGGGCTATGTACCACAATTGTTAGCAGGTACCTGGATTGGCGCGGATGATCGCTTTATCCGGATTGAAAATAATTTAGGATACGGTGGCCAGGCTGCCCGTCCTATCTGGGAAGCATTCTTTAAAAAAGTATATGCTGATAAATCTTTAACCATTGATAAAAAAGCAACTTTTGTAAAACCTGCAGACCTCGATAATGAAATCAATAGTGCCGATATCATGAACGATCTGTCGGGCTTGCCACCTCCGGGTGCGGAAGGTGAAGATGTTGGTGTTGGTGGTGCATCGGATTTTGAAGTGATGGAAGGCTCTGAATATATAGGCCCCGAATCAAAACCGGTAAAGGATGAAGATGAAAAAAATGGTAAAAAGAAGAATGATACTTCAGACAAAAAAGCGGTTAAAATAGGTGAGCCTGTTGAAAATAAAGATGAAAAAAAGAAAGGCTTTCTTGAGAAAATATTTGGAAAAAAGAATAAAGAAGATAATTAAAATAGATTACCAGTAAAAAAAGCGGTGCATATAAAATGCGCCGCTTTTTTTATGCTGGATATACAGTCTTAGTCTTCCAAAAATAAATCGGTATATAACTTTTTATCCGGGTTCACGGCATATTTTGTTAAATCCGTTACACCAGCCATGGCCATTACCTGTTCGTCAATAAAAAAGTTACCCGTACAATCTTCTGCCGGCTGGGAAAAAATATAATGGGCCGCATCTGCAATGATCTCCGGTTTTCGGCTCATTTGCGCAAGTGCTTCACCACCTAACAAATTTTTTACGGCTGCAGTATCTATGGTTGTTTTGGGCCATAAGGCATTAACGGCAATTTTATCTTTTTTCAATTCTTCCGCCAGCCCTATAACGATCATGCTCATACTATATTTACTGATGGTATAAGCCAGGTGTTTTTTAAACCATTTTGGATCCATGTTTATGGGTGGTGAAAGATTTAATATATGCGGGTTGTTTCCTTTTTTTAAATGTGGAATGCAATGCTGGCTTACCAAAAAAGTTCCGCGGATATTGATGTTGTGCATCAGGTCAAATCGTTTTGCCTCCGTTTGCTGTGTATTGGTCAGACTAATGGCAGATGCATTATTGACCAGGATGTCTATACCACCAAAATGATCAACCGCTTGTTTTACAGCCGCTTCAATTTGATCTTCAAAACGTATATCGCATGGAATGGCCAAACCCTTGCCCCCGGCATTTTCAATTTCTTCAACAGCCGAATAAATTGTGCCTCCCAACTTCGGATTTTCTGTTACACTTTTAGATGCGACAGCAATATTGGCTCCTTCCGCTGCTAGTTTCAATGCGATTGCCTTACCAATTCCCCGGCTGGCTCCTGTTATAAATACAGTTTTATTGCTGAAAACCATAGCTGAATTTTTTTTGATAAAGGTAAATAAGGGTTAATCAGAAAGTGTTGAGGTAAAACTACGATACCGAATGTAAATACATCATATTAAAAAAAGAGAAATACTGCTCTATTATTAAAGTTTTGTCAATATTACTTTTATATACAAGTTGATTGATACGAAATCCAATATCCAGAACAAGAAAAACCAACCGTCCAGAAATTTTTCCCAAATCCTAGAAAAACCAAACCATAAAATCCAGTAT
The DNA here is from genome assembly GCA_946885335.1 of uncultured Chitinophagaceae bacterium. The sequence goes on along the minus strand of CAMPGG010000004.1, from coordinate 5,247 downwards.
CAATCAACTTTTTTAAATCCCTATGAAAAACAGCCCGTTGATGATCCAACCCTAATGAAAACGACCAAAACCTATTGAAAAACCAACCCCGTTGAGGTTTCTTACCCCGAAACGAACTTACAGCCCCTTACTAACCCGAGGGGCTGTTCGCTTTTAATCATGTGTGATGATTTATTCCTCTACCTCTATTGTGCCGGATGGCTGATTCAGGATTATTTGGGTAAAATCCTGGCTGGCTTCTATACCGTATTCACCAAACAAATGCTGGGTTTTTGTATCGATGCGGGTGGGCTTATCATTGTAAAAACGCTGGGTTTGCTGATCCCACCAAAGTTCAGAAGTGCGTAAAGTATCACCATTAATATTAAATACAATCACACTATCCCTCAAATACACTTTGTTCAGGGATTCAAAATACTTTCCATAAAGTGCGTTTAACTGGCTTTCAACTTTTTTATTGATATCGTAAAAATCAACATGCAGGCTTTTGGGAAATTCAGCGTACAAGGTATCGGCCTGGTACCTGAGCATTAATGGCGCAGTGAGTTTGGCCCTGACTGTTCCTTCTGTACTCAGGTAAGCAACTATCTGCTTACCCGTTTCTACCATCTCCACTTTTTGATTCCAATCCTGTACTTCGTTTACATCATTCTCGCATGACCATAAAAAAAAGCAGCCGATCAGGAAGAACGTTGCTGCTTTAAATTTATACCGATGATTCATGCTGAACATTTTAGTTTGCTGGCAGAACCGAATGCTTAATTATACTTCCGTTTTACAAACCAAAGATCGCTTAATGAAAGTCCTACAGACAACCTGAAAAGATTTTCCCTTAAAAGATTGTCCTCATTTCCTCTTTTATTGTATTCCATAGCCACGTTAATTACACTAAACTGGCCGGGACTTAACCGGTTATAGTTTGCTAATGGTAAACCAAATCCTACGGTTAAACCCAATGTTGAAAGTGGTTGCTGTACGTTTACATAATCATCTCCAATATTAAAACCAGCCCGGTAAGCCACATTGCTCCAGTAATTGGTACCCGGTTTTGGTCTGATCTGCGTTCCAATACGAAGTTCCCAGCTATCCTGCACATTATCGTTATTGCCAAAAAAACTGTATTCACTCCATTTGTTTTGCAGGTAATCAACACCAATTAACCAACCGCCTTTTTGTGCTGTCTGTGTTTTTTCATAAACAAATCCCGACCCTATACCTGAAGGATATACTACCTCACCTTTTATATCTTTTTGTTCATACACACTATCCAACCTGAAGTCACCGCTTTCATTGCTGCGTACAAAAGTTTCCCTGATCACATCCTGTGTGCCTTTCAGTGTATTTTTCATATTACCATACACACCCAGGGTTAATGAATTTGTTTCTGTCAGTTTGATTTTATACTGGGCACCTCCGCTAAAATAAATGCTCCCGAATGAAGCATTGGTACTGTGATTTGAACTATTGTAAGCTACCGTATCATTTAAAAATGCCCGTTTGGTTGCATACTCTTTATTGCCAAACAAATAACCGAATGTACCACCAATACTGAAGTTTTTGATAGCAACACCAGTTCCTACAGAGGCCAGGTAAGTACCGCCATTTCCGCTGAATTCAGTAAAGGCACTGTCAATAGGCAAATTGGTAATTGGATTAAAAATCAATTCATTCCTGGCTATTTTATAACTCACCCGGCTGATTGGCCGCAGGCCAAAACTCATACCCCAGTTATTCTTAATAGGAATACCAATCTGCACATAAGAAAAGAGTGCATTGCTGGCAGTAAATTTTTGTGGGGGATTACCTTCCCTTAAAGTGCGGCTGTCCACATTTACGCCCAAATCGAACAAAACCCTTCCTGAACTTACCTTTTTTGAATTCTCTTCCAGGTAAGCCTTGAATGAGGAATAGGATGCGGGGTTATTAAAATTGATGGAAAGCTGGTCTGAATAAGCGGCCGATATACCACCCATTCCCCGGTTAATGATATTGGTATTAGGAACCAAATCGCCTATACCATACCGTGAGTAAGGTGAATTATCCTGGCTGTATGATGCAAAGGAAAAAAAACTGATCAAACCAATTGTAAACAAGGAACGTAAGGCCAAAATTTTATTTTTAATGAACACGAAATTTATATTAAACGTTATTTACTACACTGATGGCATAAAGGCCTTTAAATATCAAATCGGGGTCTGCAAATATCTTGTTTTTAATATGCGAACCCAAAAAGCGAATATCACCCCCGGTTAAAAGCACGTTAAAGTTCCCAAACCTTTGCTGGTACTCATTTATAAATCCATCCACTTCCAGCGAAATTCCCATTACAACACCTGAAGTTAGGTTGGTTTGCGTATCGTAACCAATGACGGGCACATTCCAATCTGCCTTTACCAGGGGCAGTTTTGCGGTAAACTGGTTCATGGCTTTAAAGCGCATTTCCATACCGGGGGATATGGCACCGCCGATAAATTCATGTTTGTTGTTGATGAAATTGTATGTTATGCAAGTGCCCAATCCAATTACCAGGTTGTTTTTCTTTGGGTGAAGATGAACAGCCGCAGCCGCTAAAGCCAGCCTGTCGGTCCCGATAGTATCCGGTTTATTGACCGGGGTTGTAAATGGCAGTTTGCTCTGATGGCTTAATAAATGAAACCGGGTATTTGCTTTAAGCAATGCTTCAATTTCTTCCAGGTGATTAACAACGGATGATAGTATACTGGTGGCGGGTTTATATTCCTGTAAAAGCGATTGAATATCTGCCAGGTCATTCTCCAGGTTAATATGCCTGATTATGTTTCCATCCTGGAAAACAGCGGCTTTCCGGCGGGTATTACCAAAATCAAGACAAAGAGTGAAGCTCATTAACTGCCGGTCATTTTTAATGGGCGGCTAAAGTAAACAAAAAATCGGTGTTATACATTAAGGTCAAAACCTTCTAAATTTTTAAAATGCCCGTTCAATTTCACTTTTTCTTTTAAATGTTCCATTTCGGCAACCATGGGTATTACTTTGGCAAGATGTCTTTTTAAGTATTCCTGTCTTTGTTTTTCATTCATTAAACCCAGCAATTCGTATTCTTCATCCAATGTTAATCCGATGTGATGCGCAACATCATAGGTTTTTAATTCTTTATCGGGTTTGGGAAATGGCTTCACAACATTCAACATCCGGTGCAGTTCGCGGATGCTTTCCACTATCTTTTGCATCAGCTTGGGTATCCCTGTATTATAATTATGCGGATAATTTACGATGGCTCCGCTATAGAGTTTGTCAGGAACTTCTTTGATCACTTCCAGGATCCTGAACACTTCTTTTCCTTCTGTGCGTATATCCATTTCCCCGTTTTTATCTATGCGTTCAATGGATTTTATTTCAGTTAATGTACCAAAATCCTTCATCCTTTTATCTACCACGGCAGGTATGCCAAATGCCTTATTGTTTTCAACGCAGTCTTTGATCAGTTGTTTATATCGAGGCTCAAAAATGTGCAGGTTCAGTTCTTCCCCGGGATATAAAACAATACCTAATGGAAATATTGGGATGAAATTTGTCATGAGCAAACCTTTTAAAAACAAAAATTTCCGCAATTACTGTTCCGCTCTTTGGGATTGATCGTTCAATTCCTTTAATCGTGCATACTTTAAAAAAGTGTAATGAGCTGTCATACGGGCACAGGTTAAACCGGCCATTCCATCTAAAAATCCAAGGAAAAAAACATAGTATTTTACAAATGCAAATACAGGCGCCAGGTAAATTTTAAAATTGGATGACTGCTTGCCTGCCTGTTGATATTTTTCCGCATTCAATAGGCCATACCTGATTGTTTTAGCTGCATAATCAGCCACATTTTTTACCGTATAGTGTAATACTGAACCAGGCAGATCTCTGACCTGGATGCCGGGCTCCAATACAAGACTTTCATGCACAGGCGCATCATTCCAATTTACTTTTTGCCGGTTATAGATGCGGATGTGTTTATCATTTCCCCATTCACCAAAACGCAATTCCTTATCACCTAAAAAATTTTTAAACTTTAACCGGTAAACAATTCGGGGATCATTAAATGAAATTGTTTGAAGACTTTGCTGCAATGCAGCATCGGGTAATTCATCAGCATCCAGGTTTAAGATCCAATCATATTTTGCTAATGCGGTAGCTTTTCTTTTTGTTAATCCAAAACCCAGCCATTCACCTTCAACTAATCGGGCGCCTGAATTCTTTACCAGTTGTTGCGTTCCATCGGTGCTACCACTGTCGTAAACAATTACATCATCCGTAAAAAGCAAAGCTGTTTTAATGCAATTATTGATCTGTGCATATTCATTTTTGCAAATGACAACTACAGAAACGGGAATTTTTTTAAGCTGTTCAGGAGGCTGTGTCATATTTTTTATGGAGATCAATGCCTTTATAAAACCACAATACAAAGAACGAATATAAAAAAACTCCGTACTGCACTTCCAGGCCAATGTCAAATAAAAAAGATAATGCGGCAGAAATGTTTAACATCAGCCATGCTATTGAATGATTTAGCGGACTAATCAAAAATGGAATGGCCATGGCGATCATAAAAACAAAAAGACCGATCCATCCGGTTCCTGCACCATACATCATCCATTCGCTGCTGGGATATATTTTATCATCGGGGATCATATCTGGATAATGCTGATCGTACCATTCAACGGTTTTAGCATGTATATCGCCAAAACCAACACCTGCAAGTGGCGCATTTTTCATTACCTGCCAGCCGGCCCGGATAGATATTAACCGCATCCCATCATTTGAGCCTGGCATATAAACCTGTTTGTTATAAACAGAGAGGTCATACAAATTATACTGCAGCCTTTTTTGAAAAGTTGGAAAAACTAAATAAGCAAGAACGGGAATTGCCAGCAGGATAAATAATGCTGCTATACTTCGTTTAATGTTCTGCTTTTTAAAAATGAAATAGATGATGCCGGTAAAACACATGGCATAAAAACAAATCAATCCTGTGCGGGCAGCCAGTATATGCAGGTAAACGATCAGCCAAAGGATCAATAATATCCATGCTGCTTTCACCTGGAGCGGAAGTTTATTTTTTTGCCAAACTAAATAAGCAGCTAAAAGGATAGATACACTTACCATCCAGCTGAATCGCACATGATCGTTTTGTAAAGGCGTTATCATTGTCTTTGCCTGCAGGTAGCCGCTGTGCACCGCATCCATATCAACCAGGTAATGCCACATGCTCCACCAGGTAGC
>CAMPGG010000003.1 GCA_946885335.1 uncultured Chitinophagaceae bacterium | reverse complement strand
GACAAAGGATGCACAAAACTCATCACAAAGCCTAATATCATTAATGTAACAACTGGCGTTAAACCATCAATAAGTTTTGTTGATCCCGATGTTTGCAGTGCACCTGCAACAATAACATATTCAGCAACAGGCAGTACTGGTCCCGGAACACTAACTTATGCCTGGCGCCTGGATAATGGATCAATTACCACCGGCCCAACCGTCACAAAAAGATATACAACGAATGGGGTTTATACCGTAACCCTGATTGTTAGCAGTAATATGGGCTGTGTTGATTCAACATCCAGGCAGGTAACGATTGGTAAAGCAACAACAGATTTTATTGAACCTGCCAGCATTTGTCCAAGAACACCTGTTCAATTTTTAAATAATTCAAACCCCAGGCCAATAAGTGCAAGATGGATATTTTCCAATGGTACAACTGATAACCGGAATAATGGAATGACCACGTTTCAAAATCCGGGCACCTATAATGTCAGGTTGATTAACACCTATGCCGCATGTATTGATACGTTGGATAAAACGATAACTGTTTTACCCATGCCAACACTTTCTTTTACAGCTTCGGATACAACAAAATGTCAACCATCCCTTACCGTTAGTTTTAATAACACAACAAGCGGTACAAATTATACCTGGGATTTTGGTGATAGTGCAGTTTCTTCTCAAACCAATCCAACCCATACTTATAACAAGTATGGTGATTTCGATGTAACACTGATAGCAACCGGAACAAATGGCTGTACAGACACACTTGTAAAACCCGCATTTGTAAAAATCAGGAAACCCGTAATTAATTTTGAAGGCTTACCAGCAAAGAATTGTGTTCCTTTCACTTTTAAATTTAAAGCCAACATAGATGCTGTCGATAGTGTAATATCTTATGATTGGAATTTTGGTGATGGCTCCGCAAATTCTAATTTGGCAACACCCAGCCACACCTATTCAAACCAGGGAACTTACGCCGTTTCATTAACCATTACAACAAGCACGGGTTGTACAGAAACTTTTACCTTATCCGATGCCATAAAAGTTGGGACCAAACCGGTTCCTGATTTTGTTGCGGATGTTACGAATGCATGTGGAGATCCGGGTATACAGTTTACCAATTTATCTACTGGGGCAACAGAGTACATGTGGACTTTCAGCGACGGAAGTTCTTCTTCGGAAGAAAGTCCCAGGCATTTATTTACTGATACAGGTTGGGTTAGCGTTACGCTGACAGCAATTAACAATGGTTGCGAAGAGATTATTACGAAAGACAATTACGTTTATATTAAACCTTCCATATCAAAATTTGATTATCGTCCTGATTGTAATAATAAACTGCTTTATTCATTTATTGACCGGTCCATTGGTGCCACAAGCTGGGATTGGGATTTCGGAGATGGAACAAGTTATTCAGGACAAATACCACCGGTTCATACATATCCATCTGATGGAACATATATTGTTTCCTTAACTACAACCAATGGAACCTGCACATACACACATTCCCGAACGATTATAGTATCAGATAATTTTCCCGATTTTAATACAACTGTAAGAGAAGGATGTAAATCATTCAGACCAACTATCAGATCGGTAATTAATAACAGGAACTTTATAACGCAATATCTATGGGATTTTGGTGATGGAGTTGAAAGAAATGGAGATCCAAGCGGAAACGCCAGTTTTACGTATACGGAAGCCGGTAATTACAATGTTACCCTAACCACGGTAGATACTTTTGGCTGCAGGCATTCAATTACAAAGAACAATTTCATCAGGGTTAACGGACCAGAGCCTTATTTTAATTCAATTAACAATTATGGCTGTAAAGGAATGATTGCCAATTTTACAGATTCTACCATTACAGATGGCATAAATTCAATAGTAAACTGGAAATGGGACTTTGGTGATGGAACAATTCAATCCTATACTTCTGCACCTTTTGAACACCAATATGATAGTATTGGCGACTATGATGTAAAATTAGTAGTTACGGATGCCAAAGGATGTAAAGACAGTGTTACTTCAAGAGAATTTGTAAAAGTTTCCATTTTAAAAAATGATTGGTCCACCAGTGGTGAAACCTGCCCCAATGCGCCACTCTTTTTCCTGGATAAAACTGTTAGTGATCTTCCATTTACATCATTATGGGATTTTGGTGATGGATCAACTGCAACATCAGAAGATGCATCGCATAGATATACTGATACCGGTTATTATACCGTAAAGCTGGTTGTAAAGGATATTGTGGGATGCCAGGATTCTTTGATTCAAACCAATGCAGTGAGAGTGGCTTTACCAGATGCATCATTTACCGCTAATAACTTTGACACATATTGTACTCCTTTCCAGGCAATTTTTAAAAATACATCCTCTTTTTCCAACCGTTATAACTGGAATTTATCCATTGCTACTTCTACACAACCAAATCCTTCTATTTACTATACCGATCCAGGCGTTTACCCCATAACGTTAGAAGTAACCAGTCCTGGCGGATGTAAGGATACGGCTATTGATACGCTGGTTGTGCATGATGTAAATGAAGCAAAAATTAATTATGACCCATTGCTGGGGTGCCGTCCTTTACCTGTAAATTTTGCCGCATTTACAGAAATGAACGCCCGTTTCATTTGGGATTTTGGTGATGGCAATGTGGTAGATACTACCGTCAATGAATACACTCATTTATACGATAATTTTGGTGCATTTGTACCTAAAATAATTCTGAAAGAACCTGAAGGATGCCTGATAACTTTAACAGGAACTGAAACCATCCGCGTTAATGGAGCAAAGGCAAAATTTGATATTGCCCAACTACTGTTTTGTGATAGCGGAGCATTGAGCATTTTTGATTCAACAACATCGAGAGATAGAATTACCCGTTATACCTGGAATTTTGGTGATGGCACAATTTCCAATGCTGTTGTACCTGTTCACAACTATACTTCACCAGGCATTTATCCAGTGTCTCTTTTAGTTGAAACGGAAACAGGTTGTAAAGATTCAATGACATACCGTCTTCCGGTTAAAGTTGTTCAAAGCCCTTTAATAGCAGTTACCGGCGATTCCGTGATTTGTGTAAATGAAAGATTAAATGTAAACGGTATTTTCCTTCGACCAGACACTTCATCAGTTTCATGGTCATGGCAATTTGGAAATGGCAATGGATCAGGATCCCAAAATCCTGACCCGCAGCAATATCCTACCGGCGATTATACCGTTTATTCTGTTGCCACAAATTCCAGTGGCTGCCAGGATTCTGTATTGTGGAATGTTAAGGTGAATCCATTGCCGGAAATATTTGTTACAACACCGCTCACTAAAATAGTTGGCATACCCATTCCAATCCCCGTAACTTATTCAAATAATATTCAAACCTATTCCTGGCTGCCCACAAATGGTTTAAGTTGTACCGATTGCCCTCAACCAATAACAAATACAAAATTGAGTACCGATTATGTAATATCGGTTGTTGATAGTAACAGTTGTGTGAATGCAGAACAAGTAAGGGTCATTGTACTTTGTAAAGGAGCTGAAATATTTATTCCAAATACATTTTCACCCAATGGTGATGGAAGGAATGATTTCTTTTACCCTCGCGGACGAGGCATAGAACGAATAAGAACATTGCGCATTTTTAATAGATGGGGCGAGGTGGTTTTCGAAAACAGGGAATTTCCTGTTAATGATCAACTGGCTGGCTGGGATGGAAAGTATAAAAATGGTGCTCCACAAGCTGGCGTATATGTTTACCAGGCAGAATTGATTTGCGAAAATGGTGAAATATTAACTTACAAAGGAAACATCGCATTGATCTTATAAATACAGTGATAATGATAAACAGGATGTTTAAAATATTGGCCTTACCAGTTGCATTGATAGCAGGGTTGTTATCGATGGCTCCCGCATACAGCCAGGACATCCACTTTTCTCAATTCTTTGAAGCACCCCTTCTGCGTAATCCATCCCTTGCAGGTATTTTTACCGGCGACTACCGCGTTCAAGCCGTATATCGTGACCAATGGAATAGTGTGACAGATGCTTATAAAACGGGTTCTTTAAATGGCGAATACAAAAAGCCAATAGGCAAAGCAGATGACTTTATTACATTGGGATTGCAACTTTTTTATGACAGGGCAGGTACAGTTGGCTGGACGAATACGCAGGTAATGCCGGCCCTGAACTATCATAAATCCTTAAGCAAAGAGAGAAATATGTATGTTTCGCTGGGTTTTATGGGTGGATGGGTTCAGCAATATTTTGATCGCTCCAGGATGACAACCAACAGCCAGTATGATGGATTGGGTGATGGCGAAACCTTCAATGATTCAAAATACAATTACGTGGATGGCAGCGTAGGAATGAGTTTTAATACCAACATTAGTGAGGATCCAAATGATAATTTATTTGTGGGTATAGCATACCATCATTTTAACCGACCCAAAAATTCTTTTTATCGAAATCCTGCCATTGAGCTAAATCCAAAATGGGTAGCATCTGCCGGTATCAAATTCGGTTTAACTGATTATTCATATCTCACCATACAGGCTGATCATTCCCGGCAGGGTAATTTTAATGAAACAATTGGTGGTGCCTTATATGGATTAAAATTGGGTCAAGACCTGGATAATCCTGATTATGTTATTCATGGGGGATTATTTACACGCCTGAATGATGCATTAATACCCGTTGTAAAAATTGATTACAAACCGTTTTCCGTTGCGCTAAGTTATGATGTGAATATTTCTAAATTAAAAACCAGTAGTTATGGCCGCGGAGGATTTGAATTGTCTGTATCATTTCTTGGTTTCTTAGACCGGGAGAGTTCCACAATTAATGCCTTGCATTGTCCCCGATTTTAAGTGGATCATTCTCCTATTTTATTACTCCAATAAAAATCGTAAAGTTACCTGGTAAAAAAAGATTTAAAATTGTGGGTATATGCTTTGTATAACTAAAAAAAAGGGTCTATAATTACATAATAAATGTAAATTTGTTACGTTGAGACGGCTACTAATCATATTATCCATTATCTTTTTTTCGGCACAATATGCTGAGGCTCAGAACCGTAACAATCCTATTCCGGGTTCTTCTGAGAAGATCCTCAAGTTTTACCCAAACCCTGCTACCTCCATTATTACTTTCGATTTCGTAAAAAGTTATCAAAAGGGTTATATGCTGCAAGTATTTAACTTTTTAGGCAAACCTGTTTTTGAATCACCCAATGTACCTACAAAAACTACTTTAAATCTATCCGACTTTACCAGAGGTGTATACATTTACCAGTTAAGAGATCAAACTGGAAAAATTTTGGAATCAGGTAAATTCCAGGTATCTAAATAATTATTCCTGTTAACATAAAATTGAATGGGCCATACGGCCTTTTTTTATGGGCATAACCCATTCTTAAACCGTTAAATCTTAAGCTTTAAGACAATTTGTCCCGAAACCCTGGTTGGCAGTATTATTGTCAACCTTACCTTTGCGCCTGGTATTTGAAAAAATGGCATTTTTATTAAGTCATTTATGCCAGTTTGTTGCTAAAAGCTAAAATTTTTAATGATGAAAGAACAAAAAGATAATAAGAATTCTTTACCCAATGATCAGGATTTTGGGGTTGATTTAAATACAGATGACAGCCAGATCGGTACAACTCACCTGACCGATCCAATTGAAAATGAACCTGAAACTTTAAAACTCCAGGAAGAGATCCAGGAATTAAAAGATAAATATTTAAGACAGGCTGCTGAATTTGATAATTACAGGAAAAGAAGTGCAAGAGAAAAAGTAGAACTTATTCAAACTGCTGGAAAAGATATAATTACTGACTTGTTAGATGTTCTGGATGATATAAAACGTGCACAGCAACAAATGAATGCTAATGAAGATATGTTGGGAATGAAAGAGGGAGTCCAACTGATCTTCAACAAATTCTCCAACAACCTAACAGCAAAAGGTGTAAAGCCAATGGAAACACTCCATCAGCCTTTTAATCCTGATATTCATGAAGCCATTACTGAAATTCCCGCTCCTTCTGAGGATTTAAAGGGCAAGGTGGTTGATGTTTTACAGGAAGGATATTACCTGAATGATAAGATCATTCGTTTTGCTAAAGTGGTAGTAGGAAAATAGTAAATAACAGTAACTATATAATTAAATAGAATACAATAATTATTAATCCGCATTGCGGATGGAGCGTATGAAAAAAAGAGACTATTACGAAGTATTGAGTGTAAGCAAAAACGCATCAGCAGATGAAATTAAAAAAGCTTACCGAAAAGTTGCTATGCAATTTCATCCAGACCGTAACCCGGGAGATAAATCATGCGAAGAAAAATTTAAGGAAGCTGCCGAAGCTTATGAAATCTTAAGTGATGCTGATAAAAAAGCACAGTATGACAGGTACGGACATGCCGGTGTTTCTGGCAATGGTCGTGGATTTGGCGGTGGTGCTGGTATGAATATGGAAGATATCTTCAGCCAGTTTGGAGATGTTTTTGGCGAAGATGTTTTTGGTAGTTTCTTTGGTGGCGGTGGTGGTCGACGTGGTGGCGGACCAAGAGCCCGTGGTTCCCGTGGAAGCAATCTTCGTATCAAATTAAAATTGAACTATGAAGAAATTGCCCGTGGTGTTACAAAAAATATCAAGGTAAAAAAATATGTTGCCTGCGCTACCTGTGGTGGTCATGGCGCAAAAGATAAGAACAGTATGCAAACCTGCGGAACCTGTGGCGGTAGTGGCCAGGTTCGAAAAGTAACCAATACTTTCTTAGGGCAAATGCAAACAGTTACTACCTGTCCTGCCTGTAGTGGTGAAGGAACAACGATCACTTCAAAATGCGGAACATGTAAAGGGGAAGGACGTACTTATGGTGAAGAAACTGTTACGATCGATATACCTGCCGGTGTCCAGGAAGGAATGCAACTGAATATTAGCGGACGCGGTAATGCAGGTGAACGTGGTGGACCTGCCGGTGACCTGATTATTTTAATAGAAGAAGAAACACATAAGGATCTTGTACGCGATGGATTGAATGTAATTTTTGAATTACACGTTTCCTTTACCGATGCGGTATTCGGCACACAAGTAGAAGTGCCTACCATTGATGGCAGGGCAAAAATTAAAATTCCTGCAGGCACACAAAGCGGTAAAATTTTCAGGCTGAAAGGAAAAGGATTTCCGGCTGTAAACTCTTATGAAAAAGGCGACCAGTTAGTTTCTGTTAACTTATGGACGCCGCAAAATCTTAACAGCGAAGAAAAAGTTTTACTTGAAAAATTAAGTGGATCTGAAAACTTTAAACCGCATCCTGATAAAAACGAAAAAGGATTTTTTGATAAGATGAAAGAAATGTTTTCTTAATAGTTTTCCAGGAATAAAGTCAAAATTCAAAAGTGCACCCTTCGACAAGCTCAGGGTGACAATACCTAAATATTACGATGTCAGGCTGAGCCTGTCGAAGCCTCATTTTCAAAAGTCAGCCTGCCGATTGGCAGGCTTTCAAATTGCGATTAATATCCATCCCTTAAAAGTTATCAGGATCTTTCCGCCTCTTTCTTTTGGTTTTTTTTGAATAAATCTCTTTAGCCGATTGTACAAGGGTTAAAAATTCTTTTTGCGGAATATCAGCCGGGTTATGTGATGTTAATGCCAGCGTATGGATATCATTCCAATTAATTTCTTTTAGATAAACAGATTCTCTTAACAAAGAACCAAACATGATCAGCGCGGATGAGAACTGATGTTGCTTATCAATTTCTTTAAATGGAATTATTTCATACGAACTGATTGTTTCATAAATTTTTGAAACGGAATCAGCCGGTAATTTATAGTACAATTGAATTTTCGCAAATTGCTGACCAGGTAAACTTTTTTCCTTTTCATTCTGGTAAAAAGGACTTGGAATAATTTCAAAAGCCACCGTCATGGAATGACCTGAACCAATTTCTCCTCCTTCAATTATGGATGTAGAATCTTTGATCGCTCCTACTTTATTATCAAAGCCAATTAACCGGTAATCTTTTACAAATGCAGGGTTAAATTTTATATTCAGGTAAACATCATCTGCCACTGCATACATCGTTTGCGTGAATTCTTTTAGTAAAACTTTTTCAGCTTCATGAAAGTTATCGAGGTATGCAAAATTTCCATTGCCTTTTCTTGCAAGCGTTTGGATTTTTGAATCTTTATAATTACCCATTCCTACCCCTAAGCAAGTAAGATAAATTCCGCTCCGGCTATGCATAGTGATCAGTTCATCCAACTCCGATTCGGTTTTTAAACCAACATTAAAATCACCATCTGTAGCTAATATCACCCGGTTATTTCCATCCTTTATAAAATGATTACTGGCAATCCGGTAAGCCAGTTTGATACCTGATTCACCCGGTGTTGTACCACCGGGAGTTAATTCATCAATAGCCTTTATAATTTTCTCCTTTTCATTACCACCCGTTGTTTGCAGGTGTACACCAACATAACCGCCATATGCAATAATAGAAACAGAATCTTTTGCACGTAAATTATTGACAAGCATCTTAAAGGCAGATTGCAGTAAAGGCAACCTGTTGGGCATATCCATAGAACCGGAAACGTCAATCAAAAAAACCAGGTGGCTGGCAGGCAAAGTATCAACATTTAATTTGCGGGATGAGATATTCATGAAAAATAACTGGCTCTCCTTACTCCAGGGACTTTGCGTCAGGGTTGTTTGAATATCAAAAGGATCTTCTCCTTTCGGACTATTATATCCCGTGTTAAAGTAATTCAGCATCTCCTCAATTCTCACCGCATCAGGCGGAACTTTATTTTTCATATTTAAAAATCGCCGCACGTTGGAGTAAGAGGCACGGTCAACATTTAAGGCCAAACTGGTAGAAGGAAATTGGTTGGCATTTACAAACCTGTTTTCTAGTATGCTTGCATAGGTTTCATCGCCGGCAAACCAGGTTCTTTGATTTTCGCGGGTTAAATCCTTTGTCAGGCTGGCCAGTTTATACCTGCGCATGTTGCTGAGGGCTGTAACGTTCTTGATTAAACGAAGATTGAGAAATTTATCAGCATCAGCAATCAACCTGATCTTATGATAACCATCTTTAAAAAATGTAAGTGTATCCTTTTTATTTTGTCCTATAAAACCAAAGGAACCAGAAATGCCGGTATAATATACATAACCCGAATGATGGTGAAGTATGGAAACATTCTGCACCGGGTCACCGGCTTCATCCTTTACTTCACCCCTAAAATAAAACGGCTGACCCTGAACGTGTAAAGTAAGGCTGAATAAGAAAACGATATAGCATGCAATCTTCAATATTATAAATTATGGCCAGTTTATATAAAATAAAAATCATTACTTTTTATACAACCTGGTAAATTTCCTTAAGATTTCTTCCCTGTCCATCATAATCCAAACCGTAACCAACAACAAATTTATTGGGAATAATAAAACCTGTATATGCTATGTTTAATGGATAAATAGTGGCTTCTGGCTTATGTAATAATGCCGCAATTTTTAAAGAAGCCGGCTGTTGATGTTCTAATTTTGGTAAAAATTCATTCAGTGTTTTCCCGGTATCCACTATATCTTCTACAATCACAACATCCCGGTCATACAAATCATAATCAAGGCCAATGGCCGTGATGATATTACCCGATGATTTCATTCCTTTATAAGATGCCAGTTTGATAAAACTAACTTCAGCTTGTATGGAAATGCATTTGAACAAATCAGAAGCAAACATAAACGCACCATTAAGGATTGGAATAAATAAGGGTTTCTTGCCTTCGTAATCCTTATTAATGGCATCAGCCATTTCCTTTACCTTTTGTAGTATTTGCTTTTCTGAAATATAGGTTTCAAATTGCTTGTCATGTATAGTGATTGTGGACATTGCTTATTGTAAGATTTTAATTTGCTGGCCCACCTGTAATGCATCTGATTTTAAATTGTTCCATTCCAATAGTTCATTTACTGAAACACCGTATTGCCTGCCAATGGCATATAATCCTTCTTTGGGTTTTACATTATGGATAAGGGTTTTTACTTTTTTGCCAGTTGCTTCATTTTCATCATTCTGTTTGAAATTATTGTTGTCGTCCTGGTAATTATACTTTGTTAATGTGGCACCCAATAATTTTGGCTGAGCCGGTGCTTTTGACCGAAGATATATTCTTTCACCTGGGGCAGGCTCCATCCCTTTTTCCAAATGATTTAATTCAAGCAGGTTGTTTAACCGAATAGCATACAATTGGGCGATGTCAAAACTGGTTTCACCGCTTACTACTATGTGATGATCATGATGACCCGTTTTACGTTTGCGCTGAACGTAAATCAATTGGTCAAAAGGCACTTCATCCTGTCTTTCCATATCATCATTATACTCAAATAACTTTGCTAAAGGAACCCTGTTTTGTTGCGCAATGGAGATGAAAGAAGTTCCTTTTTTTGCGAAGACCACCCGCGTTGCATTGATCTTAAAAACACCTTGAGGAAACTGGTTGATAACATTTACTTTTCTTCCTGTATTCCTTTCCTTATGTACAACGGGAGTAGTTAAAACATCTTTGCTGCCCTGGCTATCATTCATCACCATGTATTCCTTTTTATCATCTTCCACCTTACCCATAGCAATAAGCGAATAATGTTGCAGATCGTATTCTTCAATTAACTTAATGATCAATTGAGGGTAACGAGGATTGGTTGCATAACCTGCCTTTTTCAAACCTTTAGCCCAGGCCTCGTAATCCGCAGGATCAAGATTAAACAAAAATGCATAACGCTGATTTTTTCTCAGGAAGTCAGAATGATCTTTATAAGATTCTTCAGGCATGGAATATTTTCTAAAACATTCATCTGGAGCATCATCAGTATGTGAAACAGATTCACCGGTCCAGTTGCTTTTACATTTTATACCAAAATGATTATTTGACCGGAACACCAGGTCGCTTTGCCCGGCAGAAGATTCATGTATGCCCTGGGCAAGTTTGATAGCGGCAGGCACACCCGTACGCTTCATTTCTTCAATGGCGATATCCCTGTAACGGGCTATATAATCTTTAATAAATTCTGATGATTGTGCAGTTGCACAAAAGCCGCAGATTAACAGAATTGCGAAGAGAAAGAATGATCGCATTTTTCAAAAGGATTTTTAATTAAAGTTTTCTTATCAAGTACAATCCGTCACGGATTGTCAGTGCCACTTTATCAATATCACTCCGGTCTTTTATAAACTGGTTAAACGCCATGATCGCCTTTGCATTTTTCCCCTTTACTTCCTGCTGCAATACCTGGCCATGAAAAAAAATGTTATCGGCTAAAATAAAACCGTTTTTCCTAAGATCCGGAAAAACGAGGTTAAAATAATCAATATATCCGGGTTTGTCTGCATCCAGGAATACAAGATCCCAGGTTTCATTCAACGATCCTGCTATGTTTAACGCATTTCCGGTATGCACTATTATCTTGTTTTCAAATCCGGCCTTGTTAAAATATGCCTTAGCCTTGTTTGCATCATCCTCTCTTAATTCAATGGTATGTAAAATACCATCTGAGCATAAACCCTTAGCTAAACAAAGTGCACTATAACCGGTAAAGGTGCCGAT
Source organism: uncultured Chitinophagaceae bacterium (assembly GCA_946885335.1). Next base: position 23,763 of record CAMPGG010000003.1, on the reverse strand, counting down.
CTCTAAAATTCTTTTGGGGTTTATCATCCGGCTGATCATTTCTAACACTTTTCCCTGCAGGTGACCGCTCAGCATGTGTGGATCAGCGTGATGCTGGTAAGTATAATCTTCAATTTCCTGCAAAACGGGATCAGGAGGTGAAGATAAGTCCTCAGCAAATTTTTGTAACAATGGGTTAATCAGGTCCAGATTGAAAATTTTTATAAAGTTAGTTCATCCTGCAAAAAAATACCCCTGTATAAAGGGGCATTTTTTTAATCTTATTAATCAGCTTTAACGCTCTCCGGCTTTTTCGAGATCGCTAATAATCCAAGGAAAGTTAAAATCCCATTATATATCAGTAACTCATAGCCGATTTTAAAACTACCAAAAATGGACGTTGACATGCTTTTTACATTTTGAACAAAATCACCTTCCAGCTTTAATTGCGCCTCATACCATTCAATGTTATTTATAAAATCGATCCCCAGGATTATTGCTGGTGCCAATAAACAAACAACAATGGATAACCGGTCATTGATTTGCCGGCGTGTTAGAATTCCGAAACTGAATAAACCCAGTAATGGGCCATAAGTAAATCCAGCCACTTTAAGGATTACATCAATGATCGATTTGTTATTTATCAATTTAAAACCAACTACCATTAAAAAGAAAATAAAAGCGAAGATGAAGTGAACGGTTAACCTGACAGTCCTTCTTTTTTTCTCACTCCAGTCCATCCTTCTTTTCAATCCCAGGATATCAATACAAAAGGATGAAGTTAGCGCCGTTAATGCGCCATCAGCACTCGGGAAAAGAGCTGAGATCAATCCGATAATAAATATAACGGACATCACTGTTGGCATATAGCTTAAAGCAATTGTTGGGAACAAATCATCAGCTGCTACATTAATTCCTTTAGTTGCTGCAAACAGGTATAATAATCCACCTAAAAACAGGAATAGAAAATTAACGATGACCATGATGACAGTAAACGTCATCATGTTCTTTTGAGAATCTTTCAAATTTTTTACACTAATATTCTTCTGCATCATTTCCTGGTCTAAACCCGTCATACCAACCGTTATAAAAACACCACCCAGTATATGTTTCAGGAAATAAGAAGAACTGCCTGGTTCGCTGTTGAATATTTTTGTTAATCCTCTTTCATCCAAAGCAGCCATTGTACTGCCGAATGACATGTCTAAATTATTCATGATGTAGAAAATACAAACCACTAAACCGATTAACATGAAAGTGGTTTGTAAAGTATCGGTGAAAACAATTGTCTTTACACCACCTTCGAATGTATATAAAATGATCATTAATAAAATAACGAATGTTGTTACTTCAAACGGCACACCCATTTCTCTTAAAATAAAAAGGTGCAAAACATTGATCACTAAAAACAAACGTGCAGTGGCGCCTAAAGTCCTGGAAATAATAAAAAACAAGGCACCGGTTTTATAAGACATCATGCCAAAACGTTGCTTCAGGTAATCATAAATTGAAGTGAGGTTAAGCCTGTAATATAATGGCAGCAACACAAAAGCAATGATTATATAACCAATCAAATACCCAATAACCACTTGCCCATAAGCAAAGGCTGCTAAACCAACAGTACCGGGAACGGAAACAAAGGTTACACCAGAAAGTGAGGTGCCGATCATTCCAAATGCCACCAGCATCCAGTTTGATTTTTTGTTACCGATAAAAAATGAATCGTTATTTGAATTGCGTGAAGTGAAATATGCTACAACTAATAAAAGAACGAAATAACCAATTACAAAAGAAAATAACACGACCGGATCCATAGTTGAATTTTTAAGTAAGCAAAGAAAAGCTTTACGAATGATTTAAACATTAGATTTGAAAAGATAAATAAAAATGTATGAAAATTAAATCGCTGGCCGTTTTTTGCGGATCAAAGCCAGGTAACAATCCAATATATTTAAAACATGCAGAACAAACAGGCTTATTGCTTGCACAAAAAAAAATCAGGTTGATCTATGGCGGCGGAAGTGTTGGCATTATGGGCGCAATTGCCGGAAGTGTTATGAATAATGGCGGAGAAGTTCGTGGTGTTATTCCAAAAATGCTGGTTGACAGGGAACACCAGCTTGATAACATTACTGAACTAACGGTTGTAGATGACATGCATATGCGCAAACGTCGCTTGTATGATCTTTGTGATGCGGCTTTAATATTGCCAGGCGGTTTTGGAACAATGGATGAATTGTTCGAGATACTTACATGGAACCAGTTATTCATTCACAATAAACCCATATTCCTGCTGAACTCTGCAGGATTTTATGATCACCTGATCATGCATATACAGCATTTGGAAAAGGAAAAATTCCTCTACGAAAAAATTGAAGAAAGTGTTATTGTTATCAAAGACCCGGCAGAAATGGTTGCATACCTGGATCAATAAGCATTATACCGGTCAGCATTTTGAAATAATGGAATCTGGATTCCTGCCCGCACAATAGGGAGTATCCTGTTTGCATTATCCCTGTATGGTGAGTATTCATTGTCCATCAGATCAACCAGGATAGATACATAAAAAAAGCTTTGTCCCGATCCGGGGTTACGGTTTGTTGTATAACCGGCACCCACTAAAAAGCTGGTTGCATCCGCATTTTGTGTTTCAGTGGTTCCGTTATTTGGTGGGATATATTTTTGTTTAATGAAATTATGTTCAAGTTGCGCCTGTGCAAATAAAAAACGCACAGGATATATTTTAACAAATGCTCCAGGACCATATATGGTTTGTCTTAAACGGTCATCAAATTGTAAATAATCACGGTAAGAGGTATAATTGAAATTAGCCGATAAACCCGCATCCAGCCATTTGGTAAGACTGTAACCAAAAACCGGTGTTCCTCCTATTAAAAAACTATTGTTGCCAAAAGAAAGCGATACACTACCTCCCGTAAATAAATTCTCTTTTTTAAATCCTTTCTTTAATTCTTCTTCGGGTTCATCCTGCGCATGTATAAAAGAAAAGGATAACAAAGATATAACGCCAACGATCAACTGTTTTTTCATTCCAACTTATTTAAATTCCTTATTAATTGTTATGCATCAAAAATTTTACCCGCATTCAATATATTATTTGGATCAAAAACCCGCTTAATGGCTTTCATCAAACGCATTTGGTTTTCATCAAAAATAATAGGCAGGTATTCTTTCTGTACCAAACCAATGCCATGCTCACCGCTGATTGTTCCGCCCAGGGTTTTCACCAACTGAAAAATTTCTCTTATTCCATCTTTCAAACTGCCATTCCATTCTTCTTCCGATAATTCGCCACGTATAATATTCACATGCAGGTTACCATCACCTGCATGACCATAACAAACAGAATGAAAACCATACTTACGACCAATATCTTTTACACCATTTAATAAAACGGGTAACTCAGCCCGGGGAACGACTGTATCTTCTTCTTTGTAAATGGAATGAGATTTAACTGCTTCGCCTACCCTGCGACGCAACTTCCACAACTCTGCTTTCTGTTGCGCATCATCAGCAAAAAGAATTTCGCCACAATCAAATTCAGAAACAATGGCAGCAATACCTTCCATCTCCTGCATCAAAACATCCAAATTATTGCCATCCGCTTCAATCAACAAATGTGCTTTAACATCATCTTCAATAATAACCGTTGTACTATCCATAAAACGACTTACCCATTCGAGTGCATCCCGTTCCATGAATTCGAGTGCACTGGGCGTATAACCTGCCATGAAAATGGCACTGACAGCTGCGCATGCTTTTTCGGCGGACCGGAAAGGAACCAGCATCAGCAAATCATATTTCGGTAATGGAATTAATTTCAGAACAACTTTCGTTACGATGCCCAAAGTACCTTCACTGCCTACTACTAATTGGGTGAGATTATAACCGGTTGCATTTTTCAACACATTGGCCCCGGTCCAGATAATTTCTCCTGTAGGCAACACCATTTCCAGGTTCAACACATAATCCTTAACCACGCCATATTTCACCGCTTTTGGACCACCACTGTTTTCTGCAACATTTCCGCCGATAAAACATGTACCCCTGCTGCTTGGATCGGGCGGATAAAACAAACCTTTTTCTTTCACCGCATCCTGCAAAACTTCCGTAATAACTCCGGGTTCTGTAATTACCTGGAGGTTTCTTTCATCAATCGTGATGATCTCATTCAATCGCTCCGTTGAAATGACCACACCACCTAAATGAGGTAAAGCACCTCCGCTTAATCCTGTGCCACCACCCCGTGGTGTAACAGCAATTTTATGTTGATTACAAAGTTTTAATATTTCACTGATCTCCTCCGCTGTGCGTGGTTTTAAAACCACAGAGGGAACAAAATGCAAATCTTCTGTTTCATCATGTGCAAAATAATTCAATGCTTCTTCATCTGTAAATACATAACGATCTCCTATGATGGATTTAAAAGATTCAAGGTGTTCAATAGAGAAAGCTGTTTGTTCCGTAACCAGGGACATAATTAATTTTTAATATTATTAATTGGGTAAAAATCGCAAAATTCAGCAACATGAAAAAACGGCGCTGAATTTTAAGTTTAATTCCTGAAAGATGGACAAATGGTTTGCCTGCGATCACCACTGAAAACATCGAATAAACCTTGTTTTACAATCGAGAATTCGTAGGCACCCCGCGTATTGTTATAATTACGCAGGTTTGATATGGTAGCATCGTATGTAAATGTAAGCATGAAACTTTTATAGCCAAAACCAACCAGTGGCACTACTGCATCATTGTGCCGATAATACAATCCGCCAATAAGTTCATTTTCTCCGTCCCCTGATAAATTATACCGGGCGTTCATACCCAGCACAAGTTCTGAAGCACCCGCCTGGTTTGTATAATAAGCATTAGGATTCAATATCCATTGATCATTCATTTTATAACTGGCATTCAAAAAACCAATATATCTCCTGGCAACTCTTGTATCAATGCCTGAAGATTCATTAAAAAAAGATTCTTTTGGCTGGTTAATGTGATGAACAGAAATCCCTGTATTCACATAAATATTATCGTTTGGAAAAAATGCATAATTCAGGCCTGCCTGTATGTCCAGGTAATTAATATTGGTATAATCAAGCGCCACGCTGGTGGGTAATTTACTGTCGAAAAATTTTCCATCAAATTGATCCGGAAACTTTAACCCGCTCATGTTTATCCGTTTATTGGCCCAGCCCACATTAAAACCTGCACTTAACAAACTGCCATAACCCAGCATTTGATGGTAAGCAATAGAGCCGTAAACTTTTGTGCTGGTGAGGTTTCCGCTGCCGGCCACATCATGCAATAAAACACCACCGGCACCTAACCAACCCGTTTCATTTGGGTTTTGATAGATCTGGGCATCACCAAAAACACTCATGGTTTTGTATGGAACAGTCATCACAGATGACCATTGATTGCGGTAATTTACGCCGAGGCGATAATCACCATCCGGAATAAAACCTGTATTGGCAGGATTGGTAGTTAGTGGAGAATTGAAAAATTGTGAAAAATGAAGATCCTGTGCAAATGCGCCAGGCATCATGCAAAAAACACAAGCGGCCACAAATCCTATATTTTTCAGTTTTCGCATTTAAAGATTTTCAAAATGATCAATCGTTATCTTATTAACGTTATATCGCCCTTTTTGGTTGTTCGAACGCCATCAAAAAATTCCGCTTCCAATGTATAAGCATAAACATCCATCGGCTGTAGTTTACCTTTAAAAGTTCCGTCCCAGCCTGTATTTGGATTTTCTGATTCAAATACCTTCTGTCCCCAACGATTATAAATGATAAACTTCATTTTTGAGATGCCAAAACCACGCACTTTGATCACACTGTTTACATCATTTTTCCCTGGTGTAAATGCATTGGGCACATCAATAACCGGAACCACTAAAGCTTCAACAGGCATACATAACGTATCCGGACAACCTGCCGCATTGTATGCTATGAGACAGGCGTTATATGTTCCGGTAGCATTATACTGATGCGTTACATCAACCCGGCTGGTGGTTTCTAAAGTGTCGCCATCACCAAATTCCCAACGGAATCTTACTGCATCCGGGGAAGACAGGTTTATAAAAATAGCTGGCGAATTTTCGACCGGGGGACTTGGTGCCCAATTAAAATTTGCCGTAGGATTATCAAAAACAGAAATTGTTTTGCTGACAGAATCAATAATATTACAAGTGGCGGAATCAATAGCTACCAGCGTTACAGTAAAAGTTCCTGCTGTAGTATAAGTGTGGGAAGGATTAATATCCGTTGAGGTGTTACCATCGCCAAAATCCCAACTGAACTGCTGACCACCAATTGAGGTATTGATAAAATTAGCAGTAAACGGAACACATCCTGTTGGTGGAATATCAAATTCGGCTTCCACTTCGGCAGCTACCCTTAATTGAACCACTAATGAGTCAGGATGATTACAGTATGCACTATCATTTAAAATCAATGTAACATTGTAAGTGCCGGGTGCAGCATAACTATGTTGCACACTGTTTAAACCAGCAGTTACCCTTGGTGTACCATCCCCAAAATCCCAAATAAATGATTGGGCGCCAAAAGGTACTGCTGGCGGGGCCGTGGACCGGTTATCAAACCTGAAAAGAAAAGCATCACAAGGATTTAATTTTACAGAATTAAAATCTAAAACAGCCCTGTTATCGCTTACCCTGATCCTGATATAAGAAGTATCCCGGATGTTACAAGTATTTGAGTCGATAGCAACCAGCATTACCTGGTAATTTCCAACGGCATTAAAAGTATGTGATGTACTGGGTATAACTGTGGTGATCTGCGGAGATCCATCACCAAAGTTCCACTCATAGCTTTGTGCACGTTGAACTGTGTCCGTAAAATCTACTGTTAAAGGAACACATCCTGCAGTGTCCCTGGGAACACCATTGATAGCAGATTGCACTCCACCCGCTACACCAGCCAGGTTAAAAGCAATTTTGACCATGGCCAGGTTACAATTATCTGAGGGGTTATTGGGTGACCAGGTTCCCGGAGTAGTTGGATATTGAACGGCTCCAAACCCTTTACAGTTAGCACAGATTGCCTGGTAAATTACACCGTTGCGATCGAAGCGGCTGGTTCCGCCATCAACGTGATCTGCACCACCACCGCCAGTTTGCTGGCTATTATCTTCTCCATAAAAACTACCAAAAAGTTGGGATGCAGCATTTTTTTGCAAGACAAAAAAGTAAAAATCTTTGCCATCGGTGGTGCTTTTCAAAGCATCCGCAGTTACAGGTAAACCAGTTGTACCAGAATTTGGATAGTTATATGGCGGGGTACCAAAACCACCTCCCCAACCGGAAACATACACATTCTCACACCTGTCAACCAAAAATGCTACGGGTGAAATGCTGGGAAAAGATGCCGATTTTCCAAAAACGGTTGAATAAACATATGCTGAAAGATCCGGCTGTAATTTTGAGATAAATTGTTTTGCACCGGCATTGCTGTAAACTGCATTTATGACTGGCCAGTTTCCGGTTGTCTGACCCATAATATAAGGGAAGCCATTATTATCAAACTGAACCCCATAAACCTGGTCGATTCCGTTTGTACCAAGGTAGGTGGACCTTATTAAACTATTTCCATTATTTGAAACTACGGCCAGGAAACCATCAATCCCTCCTGGTTTTGAAGCTCCTAAAGTCCCGGATTTATTACCCGGAAAGTCATCACTTGCTGTACCACCTGCAACATAAATATTTCCAACCGGATCTAAACTTAAAACATATGCTGCATCATCATCCGACCCACCAAGGTAACTGGCGAAGATTAACCCGTTTATATTCGGATCCATTTTAAGTAAAACGCCATCCTGGTTTCCACCACCTGCATTTGGTTGAAAGGCTCCAGAAGTTGCCGGGAAATTCGTTGACCGGGTGGCTGAGGCCACATATACATTTCCAGCATCATCCAGGATCACCTCGCTTCTGCCATCATCTCCATAATTTCGCTGGAGTGATTGTGCTCCATTTCTTGAGGCTGATATATTAACGCCATCATCCCCATTTCCACCAATTCTTTTAGAACCTAATATAGCTGTACCCGAAGGATTTAATTTTGTTACCACTATGTCATAGCTGCCGCCAACACCTATCATACCCCCACCTGTTACAGGATAATTATTCGAATTGGTTCGACCTGCCAACACAAGATTGCCGCTTTGATCCACCACCAAACTATGGGGCTGCTCATTCCCGCTTCCCCCGATGTATGTTGCATAAAGCCTGGTTTGACCATTCGGACTTAACCGGATAATGCCAATATCAACAGGTTGCGGGCTTTGTCCACCGCCATAAGAAGTTTGAAAGGCCCCGGGCGAAGTTGGAAATCCCTGGCCAAACACAATGCCACCACCATACATACTGCCGTCAGGACCATAAGTTGCCGTGAAACCCCAGTTATCTATCGTACTGCCGGAAAAAGAAGCAAATATCAAAACCGGGTCAATCACCAGTGTAGTGGAAGGATCGTGATTCTTTACATCAAATCTTACTAACCTTTCTTTTACATCATATTTTGCGGTAACCTCTGTTCTTTCCATTCCATTGGAGAGATAACTATAAGGCACGGTTTCTTTCATACTTCCCACGGAGGTTTCAATAACCAATTCCTTATTCCTTACCTGTAAGCTATTTACTCCTTCATATTTAAGGGCGATGTTTTTAATGTTTGCACCTGGCCGGGCAATGATATCGTATTTCATCTGCCCGTTATCTGAGTAGTAACGCACATCCACATTTGGATAAACATTCTTCATGGTTACGGCCTGGAATATGCGCACATTACCAGCCCATTTGGAAGGATCGTTCCCGATAAAATAGTTATTGTAATTATTAAGCATTTTATCGGGCACAATTTCAAAATTGGGTGAAGCACCCACAAAATCAACATTATAAGAATGTGACCGTAAAGTTTTTGTATTATTTATTTTTGGATTTCCTGGTTCAGGGTGATTGTGGAGCAATTCATAAATAACAGAAAGATCTTCTTTATTATGTTGCAGTACAGTAAATCCTGTTTGTGTGATAAAAAAAGCGCCTGCAGGAATTTCTCCTTTGAATTTTACTTTTTCATCCCACTGGCCTTTATTCTCAACAAATTCAATATTCCCATATTGTGCCTGTAAAAAATAAGAAGTAAAGAAAGCTATAAGGAGGATTAATGTGCGCTTCAAGATGTGGTTCTTTTTATCAAATTAACTAAAATAAACTATAAATGTTGTGTAAGCTTATGTTAAGAAATCCTGCTCCACGCGGTTTTTCCCTGCTGTTGTAAAAGCCATGATTTACAAACCTGGTAATCAGCGGAAAGCAAATCAGGATCCTCTTCCAAAATTTTTTCAACAACCCGTTTGGCTACATCTAATACAGGCTTGTCCTGTACAATGTTTGCCAATTTAAAATTCAACGCACCACTTTGCTTTGTGCCTTCAATACTGCCAGGTCCGCGCAACTCCAAATCTTTTTCTGCAATTATAAAACCATCATTGGTGCTGGTTATGATCTTCATTCTTTCCCTGGCTTCGTTGCTTAATTTTGAACCCGTTAGTAAGATACAAAAACTTTTCTCTGCTCCCCTACCTACCCTGCCCCTCAATTGGTGCAATTGGCTTAGTCCAAATTTTTCCGCACTTTCAATCACCATCACCGAAGCATTGGGCACATTTACACCAACCTCAATTACCGTAGTTGAAACCATGATCTGAGTCTCTCCCTTTACAAAACGTTGCATGTTGGTCTCTTTTTGTTCGGCGGGTTGTTTGCCATGAACCATGCTGATCAGGTAATTAGGTTCAGGGAAATAAGCTTTTACATTTTCATATCCTTTCATCAGGTTTTCATAATCCAGTTTTTCACTTTCATCAATTAATGGAAAGATGATATAAACCTGGCGTCCTTTGCCGATCTCTTCCCTGATGAAATCCATAACCTGGGATCGCCTGTCGTCCAAACGATGAACGGTGGTAATCGGTTGCCGTCCCGGGGGCAATTCATCCATTATACTATAGTCCAGGTCGCCATAGGCTGTCATAGCCAAAGTACGTGGAATGGGAGTAGCCGTCATTACCAACACATGCGGAGGGATGATGGCCTTCTTCCAAAGTTTTGCTCGTTGCGCTACACCAAAACGATGCTGCTCATCAACAATAGCAAAACCCAGGTTTTTAAATTGAACTACATCTTCTATGAGAGCATGAGTGCCGATAAGCACATGAATATCACCGTTAGCAAGGGCGGTCAACAGTTTACGTCGTGCCGCGGCTTTTGTGGAACCGGTTAAAATCTCAACCCGCAAATCCATTTCAACCAGCATTCCAGCAATACTTTCCAAATGCTGCTGGGCCAGGATTTCCGTTGGCGCCATCAGGCATGCCTGGTAACCGTTATCGATGGCTAATAACATAGCGAGCAGGGCTACAATTGTTTTCCCGCTGCCAACATCGCCTTGTAATAAACGATTCATTTGACGACCATGTGCAGTGTCCTGCCTGATTTCCCGCAACACTCTTTTTTGAGCACCTGTTAATTGAAATGGCAAATGATGATGGTAAAAATTGTTGAAGTGATCACCCACTTTATCAAAAATGACACCTTTAGAAAAACGATGACGCTCCATTTTAATTAACCCTAACCTTAATTGAGCAAAAAATAGTTCTTCGAATTTTAATCGCTTTAAGGCTTCTGAAAATTTATCGGGTGATGCAGGAAAATGAATTTGCTGATAAGCTTCGTACCTCGGTAACAATTTTAATTTTTCAAGGATCTTTGCAGGAAGATTTTCCGGCAGATCCCTGGGGTGTATCATGGCCCACAAAGCTTTTGTTAGCGCACCGATCTGCCTGCCATTTAAAGAACGGCTTTTTAGTTTTTCCGTGCTGGGATAAATGGGATCCAAAAAAGGTTTTCCATCTGATTTTTCGGGCGTGTAAGGTTCTATTTCCGGGTGAACAATCTGTGCCTGGCCATTGAAAAAACCAACTTTTCCATATACCAGGTAGGCATTGCCGTTAGTAATATTTTTCTGCACCCATGACAAACTTTGAAACCAGATAAGATCCAGCGAACCTGTTCTGTCCTTAAGCCGGGCTACCAACCTTCTCCCCTGGTTAACACCCATTAATTCTATATCGGTTATTACACCTGCCACCTGTATATAATCCGTGGCGCTTGTAATTTGATTTATAGCGCTGATCTGTGTTTTATCTATATGCCTGAATGGAAAATGCTCCAACAGATCCCTGAAAGTAAAAATCTCCAGTTCTTTTTTTAGTAATTCGGCTCGCTGGGGACCTACTCCTTTCAGGTATTCAATAGGGCTGGATAATATGTTGGGTGAAGATGAAATGGCGATATGATTTCAAACAAAAATAATGAATGGATGTCTCAATATTATTCAAAGGATTCACGAAGGGATTTATCCCAAAGAACTGAATGGTTCTTTTTAAAAAAAAGCATGCTGCCACTTATCATACAACTATTCATAAAAACGAAATACATGGGAGCGTTTAACCAACCTGGTTGTTTATTGAATTTATGCATAACATAACCGGTAAGTGCCGACAGGTAAAAGATAACCTGTGCTATAAAAATGAATAAATAAAAAGATGAAGGCTCGTTTAATACAATTAAAAAATTCATGATGGCTAACATGGGTAATAATACGGGAGCAATAAACCATCGAAGAATCCTTCTTGAAAAAAACTGGAAACTCAATGCGGCATTTTTTTTAAAATTCAAAGCACCTGCCAAATAATTTACAGATTGAAATGCGCCTGCTGCAATCCTTACTTTTCGTTTTCTTTCTTCCGCAAAAGAAACGGACGGCGCTTCAATTGACCAGGCTTTGGGCTCATATGCAAATCGATAACCCAATAAACGAACCTGCATGGAAATAATAAAATCATCTAAAATAATATTTTCATCCAGCGACTGCCAAAGTTCAGTGCGCATGGCAAACAATTCGCCGGCAGCACCTACTACGGAATGAAAAGCAGCATCCTGTCTTTTTAAAAAAGATTCGTAGCGCCAATACAAGCTTTCTGCATTGCCAACGGGAGAGTTCCCTGTTTTTAAGATCTTTTTTTCTCCAGCCACGCCACCGATTCCGGCATCCTTAAAATGAGCCGTCATTCTCCTGATCGCTTCTTTATTCAGCATGGCGTTAGCATCACTGAAAAATACAATGGGTGTATCTACAAATTGAATGGCCCTGTTCAATGCGGCCACCTTTCCTTGCCGGTAAGGCATATGCAATAAATTGATGGATGGATATTTTTGAACGATATCTACTGAATCATCATCCGATCCATCCGTTATACAAATGATCTGCAATTTGCCTGGTGGATAATCCAGGCTAAGGGTATTAATGATCTTTCTTTCAAGCACCTCTGCTTCATTCCAGGCTGCAATAACCAGCGTTACTGAAGGCCATTCAAATCCTTTACTATGGCTTGTTTTATTAAATGAAGATTTAAATAAATTGAGGACATAAAGTATCAGGCCATAACCTGCATAACAGTAAAATAATACCAGCCCAACGATCCAAAATAATACTTCAATAATCAACATTTATAAAAGGTTTTGACCATCCGGAAATCTACATCAAAAAAAATTATAGCCTCTACACAATAACTTTTAGTTGCAAGTAAGGGTTTTTCTAATTATTTTGCCTCCCTTTTAAACCATCATCCTAACTAAAATTAACTCAATGTACTCCAGTACATGCTTATTGCAGCTGAACTTTCAACTGCTTCAACAAATATCTTATCCATTTATCATAGCCTTTATATCAAGTATTATTATCATCCCGGTGATTATAAAACTGGTTGAAAAATTTCATTTATTCGATAAACCGGATCTGCGCAAAGAACATAGCGATCCTATTCCCACATTAGGCGGCATCGCAATAGTAATTGGAACTTTACTACCCTTGTTTTTATGGCAACCTTCATTTTCAATTGCAGGATTATATGTTATGGCAGCAATTGTATTGATCTTTTTAATGGGCATTGTTGATGATATGAAGGATCTGAATGCCAGTTTTAAATTAATTATAGAATTAGGTGTGGCAGCGATGATCGCATTTGGAGGTATCCGGATAACATCCTTGCATGGTTTATTTGGTATTAATGAATTACCAATTGTAGTTCAATATATTTTCACGATTGTGGCCATTGCGGGTGTAACCAATGCATTTAACCTGATTGATGGCATTGATGGATTGGCCGGTGGATTAAGCCTGATAAGCCTGGTAACTGCAGGTGCCTTATTATTGATTAGTGGTGATGATTTTTTTGCCTTACTGGCATTTGCCATGGCTGGAGGTGTTGCAGGTTTTCTTCTATTTAATTATTACCCTGCAAAAATATTTATGGGTGATACCGGGTCACTGGTAATTGGTTTTATGCTGGCTGTACTGGCCATACGATTTATGCAGGTAAATATTCAACCCGTTGGAGAAATCAATAATATTCCTGTGATTGCGTTAAGCCTGGTATTGATCCCGGTTTTTGATACGCTCAGGGTTTTTATATTCCGTATTTTAAATGGGAAGTCTGCATTTAGTCCTGATAAAACACATATCCATCACCTGTTAACCAATGCGGGTTATAACCACGGTTTGGTTTCAAGGTTGATCTGTTTTTTTCACTCCCTGATCCTGTTACAAGTCATTTTATTTTCTCACCTGGAGCAGGAGTTAGTTTTATTAACCAGTTTTATTCTGGTAACCTTAATAACACTTGCATTTAAAACAGTTGGGGAAAGAAAGATTCATTTATTGGAAAAATCATTCAAATTCAGCCTGGAAAAAATCAGTTTATCACGAAAGGACAATAATTGATTCAGCTAATTATTGTTCCAGAAGTTTAATGCCTGTTGAAGTAAAAACGATGGTTTTATTTTTATAAAGCTGGCCTGTAGCCATTTTAAAAGTCTTCTTGCTCATTCCAAAAAAATCATAAATATCTTCCGGGTCAGATTTATCATTATAAGGCAGGTATCCATTAGCATCTTTTAAAAGTTGCAATACTTTTTCCGCTTCTCCGCTCACTTTTCCATAGCCAGGCTTGCCTGTAACTACATCAATTTTGTTGGTTTCCGGGTAAATCTTTTTAATAAACCCGGTTAATTTATCACCTACTTCCAATTTCTGAAATACTTCATTGTGATGCAATAATCCAATATGCTTATTGTTGATGATCATTACATATCCGATGTCAGATCGCCTGTAAACGACCAGGTCAACGATATCCAATTCTTTAACCGTCAATTCATCATTGCTTAGCAAGCGGTCTATTTTTTCAGTTGCTGCTAATCTTCCCGTCATTTCATCCAGGTAAATTTTTACCAGATATTCCTTTTCGGGGTACATGTCTTTTATTTGCTGTGATTTAGGTACAAATAAATCTTTCATTAAACCCCAATCCAAAAAAGCACCCTGCCTGTTACTGCTTACCGCTTTTAGTTTTACAATATCGCCCAGGATACCTTTAGGTTTCTCTGTAGTGGCAATGATGCGATCATCAGAATCATGGTGAATAAATACTTCCAATTCATCGCCCGGTTCCACGCCTGGCGGAACATATCTTTTGGGTAACAAAATACCTTCCTTTCCATCATCCAGGTAAAGTCCGTTTTCTGTAAGTCTCAAAACTTTTAAAGTATTATATTTTCCAACTTCCACCATTGCTTTTATTATTCTTTGTTTTAATTAACCAGGTTATTGATATATGATGCAATTTCTTCTTTATTTAAAATGGCGTCCACTTTTATTTCATTGATGGCTTGTTGCGGCATATAAGCAACATCTGCCGTTCCAGGTTGCTGAACAATCACTAATCCATTTTTCTCTTTAATACATTTTAGCCCTTCTGTGCCATCAGCATTTGCACCTGATAAAAGAAGACCGGCTATTGCATTGGGATAGGCATCTGCTGCTGATTCAAAACTTACGTCTATACTGGGCCTGCTAAAATTAACCTTTTCGGATACGTCAAGGGAAAATGTATCATTCTTTTCTATCAACACATGATAATCCGGTGGCGCCAGGTAAATGACACCCGGCAAAATGGGTTGTTTATCTTCAATTTCGTTTACTGGTAAGGGTGACCTGGATGAAAGCAAATCGGCCAATAAAGATTCACTGTCTTTTTTTCTGTGCAGAATAATTACAATGGGGAAATCAATATCCTTTCGCAGTTTTGGTAAAACATCCATCAAAACATCCAGGCTTCCTGCCGAACCACCGATGACCAGCATTTTTATTTTCATTTGGTGATATTTATGCTATGTGATCAATTGTAATTTGCCTATAATTAATCAGAACTTATAAATAATCTGCAAGAAATTTACCCTTGCTTTCTCCATATTTTTTCCTTTGCACTAAATACTTTGTACTGGCTGGCAATGGGACTAAACCGGATGGTTTCTTTTGTTCCCAATGCCAAAAAACCTAATTGATTTAAACTTTTATCAAAAAGCGTTAATACCCTGTTCTGCAAATCATTGTCAAAATAAATCATCACATTCCGGCACATGATCAACTGAAACTCGTTAAAAGAACGATCGGATACCAGGTTATGTGTCGAAAAAACCATTTTACTGCTAAGGTCCTTATTAAAAATGGCCCGGTTATATTTTGCTGAATAATAATGAGAAAATTCATTTTTGCCACCAGCTTCAATATAGTTTTCAGAATACTGCTTCATGTGCTGTAAAGAAAAAATTCCCTGCGAGGCAACATGTAATACGCCGGGATTCAAATCGGTAGCATATAATATAGACTTATGTAAAAGGTTAGCTTCTTTTAAAAGAATGGCTGTGGAATAAACTTCTTCACCAGTGGCGCAGCCGGCATGCCAGATGCGTATCAGCGGGTAAGTAGCCAGGATGGGAAAAACTTCGCTGTGCAATACTTTAAAAAAAGATGGATCCCGAAACATCTCCGTTACATTAACGGTAATTTCTTCCACAAATCGTTTCAGGTAAGATGGATCATTCTTTAATCGAAACCGGAATTCAGCAAAACTTGGGAACCTGTCGAGTGAAAACAACCGGTTAATTCTTCTTTTTAGAGAGGCTTTTGAATAATCAGAAAAGTCGTACCCATACAGTTCAACAAGATCTGCGAGCAATAGCTCCACTTCATTATCTGTTACCTGTTTTTCTACACTCATTGTTATCTGTCTATGTGGTCAGCAAAGCACAATCATTCATTACTCATTAAATAATCGTTCCTTTTACCGGGATTATTCAATGCCTTTTAGGATTGTCCTGTTTATACTAAAACCATTAACTATACACTATTTCCTTGTAAGGGTTGTATCGAATAACCATACCCGTAATAATGATAATAGCTGGTCGATATCAATTGGTTTTGAAATATAATCAGAAGCCCCCGCTTCAATGCATTTTTCCCTGTCGCCCGTCATCGCTTTTGCCGTGATCGCAATGATTGGCAGGTTGCGGTTACGCGGATTTTTTCTTATTTCCCTGATGGCTTCGTAGCCATCCATTTCAGGCATCATAATATCCATTAACACCACGGAAACATCCGGATTTTCGGCCATCTGGTTCAGGGCATCTTTTCCATCAATAGCCGTTAGAACGGTCATTTTATGAGCTTCTAAAATCTTACTCATTGAAAAGATATTTCGCACATCATCATCTACCATCAAAACTTTTTTATTGGCCAGCACTTCTCCCAGGTTTCCAACTTTATCTGTCATCCGGGTAGATTTTGGCTCTTTACCTTCTTCCACCAAATGAAGGAATAAGGAAACTTCATCCAGAATACGCTGGTAAGAGTGAGCAGTTTTAATCACTATTGAATCCGCATATTGTTTAATACGGGTCTCTTCTTTTTTTGACAAACTTTTACCTGTAAAAATGATCACCGGTAAGTTTTCGAAACCCGGCTGGCTTTTTACTTTTTCCAATACCTCGTATGAATTCTGGGCCGGAATACCCATATCAAGTATGACGCAATCAACATCCTTTTTATTCAATGCATCCACACTATCATTAACATTGGTCGATATTTCTGAATTTACCTGGCAGGTTTCCAAAAAATAAGAAAGTGCTTTAGCATGCTTTGGATTTTCTTCAATGATCAATACTTTCTTGCTTTTTTTATCAAGCACCATTTCAATCTTCCTGAATATTTCATTCAATTGTTCCAGTGCTACGGGTTTATTAATAAAATCTACAGCTCCCCGCATGATGCTTTCTTTTTTCACCTGTTGAGATGACATGATGTGAACTGGAATATGCCTGGTATCGGGGTTCGATTTTAATTCTTCCATTACCTGCCAGCCATCTTTTACAGGCAGTTGAATATCGAGCAAAATACCGATAGGTTTATGCTTCATAGCCAACTCAATACCTTCATCGCCACGAACGGCTACAATTCCTTTATATCCTTTTGAATGTGTATAATCCAATAACGCTTTTGCAAAATTGGTATCATCTTCAACAATCAAAATTACCTTGTCATCCGCTTTAGTTGCTTCCCGATCATCAGGGATGTTAGGCGGAATAGGCAGGTTGACATGTTGTTCCGTTGAAATCATTTGCGGAACAACATCTTCATCCACAAATGTTTTTTCGGTTACTGGTGCTGGTTTGATATTGGTTTGTGAAACCGGAATGGTTACTGTAAACTGGCTGCCTTTACCGGGAGTGCTTTTCACTGCAATTTCCCCGCCCAATAATTTGGATAATTGGCGGCTGATAGATAATCCAAGGCCTGTGCCGCCAAAATTTCTGCGGGTTGATCCATCTGCCTGCTGAAATGCTTCGAAGATCAGATCCTGCTTGTCTGCAGGAATTCCGATGCCGGTATCAATGACTGCGAAATCAATGTATCCTTTTTTATTAGCTGCAGGCTTTACATGCAAACTGACCGATCCTGTTTTGGTAAACTTTAATGCATTTGAAACCAGGTTTTTTAACACCTGTTCCAATCGCATTTTATCCGTATCAATCGTTCCCGGAACATCTTCATTAACCTGTATATTAAATTCAATATTTTTTTCTTTTGCAACCGGCTCAAATAAAGTTTGTAAATCGGAAGTGATTTCACTGACAGAAACCTTATTGATTTCCATTTCCATTTTACCGGCTTCAATTTTTGAGAGATCGAGGATCTCATCAATCAATAATAATAAACCCTGGCCTGCACTTTGAATGACTTCCGCATATTCAATTTGTTGTGGTGTAAGATTTTTTTCATTGTTATCAGATAAGAG
Organism: uncultured Chitinophagaceae bacterium; assembly: GCA_946885335.1. Next base: position 5,484 of record CAMPGG010000003.1, on the reverse strand, counting down.
TCTTGATAACAGCAAAACAGAATTTAAAGGTGTTCTGAGTTCGTGCGACATATTTGCCAAAAACTCTGATTTATATTTTGTTGTGATCTCAAGTTCTTCAGCTTTCTTTTTAATTTCCACATTTCTTTCAGCAATCATTTGATTTCTTTCTTCCAGCAACCTGGAACGTTCTTCCATTTCCTGGTTGGCCTGCATCAGCTCTTCCTGCTGCACTTTTAACTCTTCTTCGGATGCTTGCAGTTTTTGAGTCTGCGCTTCTAATTCAGTATTGATATTTTCTAACTCATTATGCTGCACCTGCAGTTCTTCTGCCTGCGCCTGTGTTTCGCTTAACAGTTCCTGCACCTTTTCCCTGTTCAGCGCCATATTGATGGCAATACCTGCATTGTAAGTAACCGCCGCAAAAAAATCTTTTTCACTTTGAGAAAAATCATGCATAGCCGAAACTTCAATAACACCCATTACTTTTTGATTGTACAAAACAGGGAAAACATAAATGCTGTGAGGCTTTACTTTGCCCAGCGCAAAACTTATGGCAAAATCATCTTTCGTTAAACCATCAAGCATTATCGGCTTTCCTGAATCTGCCACCTGCCCTAAAAGCCCCTGGCCTTTTTCTAAATACTTTTTTACATTATCATTATCTATGGCATAACCTGCAGACAAAATCAAATCATCCTGGTGAAGCAGGTAAAAAGTGCCGGCCTGGCTGTTTGTATATTCTATGATGGTAGATAATATGGACGCCGTAAGTTTATCGGTATTCTTATCACCCAGCATTTCTTCATTTAATTTGGCAATACCGGTTTGCAACCATTCTTTCTCAGACAGAATTTCAAAAGACTGATCCAGGGATTCAGCCATTTTATTCAGCGATGTGCCAAGAGAACCAAGTACGTCCTGCCCTTCATCATTTACGCGAACTCTATAATCACCTGCAGATATTTTTGTTGCAATGGATTGAATAATTTCCAGCCGGGAGGAAGTTTCCCTGTCTTTTTCCAACAACTCTTTTTGCAGTTCAAGCCTTTGGTTGAAATCACTATTGACCCTTAAGAAAGATATAACGGTAACCAATATGGCTAATAATGATGCAACCAGGATAAGTACCGGTGTTGAATTAGCAAATTTATTAAGGGTGACCGTTCGTGCTTCGAGTAAAAGATTTTCACGTTCCGACATTCTATCAATCACCATGCGGGTTTGAGTCATTAACTTATTTCCATCCAGCATGTTTTCAGTAGTGATGGGCAAATTATTCTTTTTCTGATCCATTATCTTTTGCAAAAAATCCAATCTTTTAATGACCAGGTCCTTTAAAATTATAGCATCCGCTTTTTGATCTTCATTATCAGTAATAAGTATTTCAATATTATTAATGCCCCTTAATGTATTTGTTCGGCCGGTTTTATAACGATCCTCAAATTCATCTTTGCCGGTTATCAGGTAACCGCGTTGGCCGGTTTCAGCATCTTTTAATTGCGATATAACCTTCTCCAAACTTGTTATTACAGAATTGGTGTGGTTAACTAATTCTGTACTTTCCAGCAGGTTTTGAATGCTGATATAAGAAGCTATTGCACTTACTAATAAAAGCAACAGCGAAACACTATACCCTATTAATAAATTACGTTTAAAAGAATGCATCCAGTTTAATTTATGCGTTTATTATTTGCTGTTTAATGGGCAATACGATACTAAAGGTTGATCCCTTTCCAGGAGAACTGCTTGCCTCTATAATGCCATGATGTTTATCTATGATCTTTTTAACAATGGTTAGACCGATACCCGTTCCTTCATATTCATCCTTTGCATGCAGGCGTTGAAAAAGCGTAAATATTTTATCCAAATATTTTTCATCAAAACCAATTCCATTATCTGTAATTTTTACCAAGCAAAAATCTCCCTCGTCATCACTTTCCGCTAAAATTGATAACGAAGCAACACGCTGGCTTTCTATGATAATTACCGGGGAAATTAATTGATTTGAAAACTTTAAAGCATTGCTCAAAATATTCAGCAAAGCCTGCCTGATCATACCCGGCACAGCATCTATTTCAGGCAACTTATTCATTACTTCAACCTTTGCTTTTTTCTCAGCGATAGAAAGTTCAAGATCAACCAGTACTTCCTGGATAATGGCATTCAGGTCCGTTTTCTCAAAACTAACATCCTGTGAAAGCTTGGAAAAATTAAGCAAATCTTCAATCAGTAAATTCATCCGTTTTGATGAATATTTAATTTTATCCAGGTATTCTGCCACTTCTTTTTCTACCGTATATCTTTCATCCAGGATACTGGTAAAAAAATGAATTTTTCGCAAAGGTTCTTTCAGATCATGAGAAGCAACGGAAGCAAACTGCAGCAAGTCGTGGTTACTGGCTTCCAATTGCCTGTTTGATTCAATCAATTGACGGGTACGTTCATTGACATTTTTTTCGAGGAACTCATTTACTTTTTTCTGTTCATGAATATTGGTAAATGTGCCTACCCATTTTACCAATTCATTTTGCACAAAAACAGGTTTGATGCGCAAAAGAAAAAAAGTATATTCAGCACTGTCAATTTCCTTTATACGTACTTCAAATGAGACCGTTTTTTTATCACCAATCTGTTCGTGCCAAACATCATAAATGTCCCTGTCCGTTGGAGGCGTTGGCGGAAAAACATTTTTATTAGTTGAATACCGGTACCATTGCTGGTTCACAAATTCCATGGTACCATCAGGACGTGCGGTAAAAGCTATCTGCGGAATGGATTCCAGGATGGAATGTAATTCTTCAACATTCTCCTGCAAAACCTTTTCCGCTTGTTTCCTGGTTTCAATTTCTTGTTTTAACTGACCGTAAGCTGCATTTAGTTTTTTGGATTGTTCATATAACCTGTAAAAAGTTCTCACTTTCAGAATAAGAATATCCGGGTCAAAAGGTTTGGTGAGATAATCTACACCCCCGGATTCAAATCCTTTCGTAACAAATTTTTTGTGTGTATTAACTGCAGAAAGAAAAAGTATGGGAATGTTTTTGGTTTTATTTAAACCGGTGATTGCTTCCGCCACTTCAAATCCATCCATACCCGGCATTTGAACATCCAGGATAATCAGGTAATAATTATTCCGCAGTATTTTTTTTAAAGCTTCTTCACCAGATAATGCTGTATCTACATTAAAAGAATTCAGTTCCAAAACTCTTTTAAGGGAAAGAATATTTTCAGGCTTATCATCAACAATAAGAATCATCGATCTTTGTTTAACCTTATCTGAACAATCAATTTTTTCAAATATACAAAGGCTGCTCAAAGAGCATTAATTTTTATTGATAATTACTTTCTGGCAAAATTCCCTCTGGAATTAAACAATAAAATGCTTCTAAAAATTTTTCTGGGAATGCATTCTTCCTAAGACATTATTGACTGAAGTCATGGACCAAAACTTAAGTATAATTTTATTTGCTGAATGCACTACGTTTCAATGATGGTTTGTTGTTTAATATACTATCCAGTGAATAACGACCACTTCCGGCAATAAATAACACCACATAAACTAATAAGTAAAGAATAGCCATTTCCTTTTTTCCAAAAGGGTCAGCCCCATGTATCATGAAAGCCGCAACGGCCATGGTGATGATTAATGGAATAGCAGCCAGGCGTGTTCCAAAACCCACCATGATCAAAATGGAACAAAATACTTCCGCAAAAACAGTAAGACCGAGTGAAAGAGCCGGGCTTAATCCAAACACAGAGGCAAACTGTATGGGTTCACTGCTTACAAGTGCTTCCATTTTTGGCAAACCATGTGTTAACATGAGTGCAGCAATTGTAATTCTCAATACTAATAAAACGAAGTCAACATTTTTTGTTTGATGAGATACACTCAATAATTTTTTCATTGCATTTATTATTTAAAATATTTTTATTTTTTTGTTTCTTTTCGGATCACAGGCGCTACTTGCGTACCAAACAATTCAATGGATTTAAGTAATGCCGCATGCGGCGCTCCCATACTCATTTGAGCCAGGAACCTGGTATTGCCAAACAATTCATGTTCATATAAAATTTTATCTATCACTTCCTGCGGACTGCCAACGATCAATGAACCATGCTTTGACCGCATCTGGTCAAACTGGCTGCGGTTAATAGGCGACCAACCTCTTTCCCTGCCAATTCGGTTCATCATTGTTGCATAAGAAGGAAAAAAATCTTCCGCAGCCTTTTGTGAATTCTCGGCTATATATACGTGTGAGTTGATGCTTGTTTGAAGTGTTTTTACATCATGACCGGCTTTATTGGCGGTATCTCGATACAAGTTCATAAAAGGAACAAATCTTTCCGGGGCACCGCCAATGAGAGCAAGAGCCAGGGGCAGTCCCAAATTTCCAGCCCTGATTGCTGATGCGGGAGTACCACCAACAGCTAACCAAACAGGTAATTTTTTTTGAAATGGACGCGGGTATACACCTAAGTTATTGATGGAAGGCCTGTGCTTGCCTTGCCAGCTTATTATTTCACCTTCATTCAATTTCAATAACATGTCCAGTTTTTCGGAAAACAGTTCATCATAATCTTCCAGGTCGTAACCAAACAATGGGAACGATTCAATGAACGAACCCCGTCCGGCCATAATCTCTGCCCTTCCACCCGAAAGTTGATCAACCGAAGCAAAATCCTGGTACACCCGAACTGGATCATCCGAACTTAACACGGTTACGGCACTGGTTAATTTGATCTGGCGGGTAATCATCGCCGCCGCTCCAAGGATAACTGCAGGAGATGAAACCGCATAATCTGTACGATGATGTTCGCCAATACCGAATACATCCAACCCAACTTCATCAGCCAGTTTAATTTCTTCCATCAGCTCATTAATGCGGTTATGCGTGACAGTTGCCCTGGAAGATGCATCACTTAACGGTATATCTGCGAAAGTATATAAGCCTAATTCCATTGATTTAGTTTTTAAAATGCAGTCACTTGTTTTATAAAGTGACTGCATTTCAATGTATATTTTTAACCGAACCCGGTCAAATTATTTTTGCCCGAATTCTCCATCTGCTTTGATAAACACCTCATTACTGATCATTGGTGCAGGAAAACCGTTACCTACATTAAAATCACTTCGATCGATTGTACCTGTAATCTGGATACCTGCAACCGGGGCACCTTTTGCATTTGGATTGGCCGTTGTTCCACGATATAACATGGTTACTGTTAAAGGTTTGGTTTCGCCATGCAAGGTTAAATTACCAGAAAGACTATACTTGTTATCAGCAATCTTCTTTATAGAATTGCTTTTGAAATACATGGTTGGGAATTTTGCTACATCAAAAAAGTCGGCACTTTTTAAATGATTATCTCTCGGTTCTATTCTTGTATTGATTGAATTTACATCAGTGGTCAATTCCACAACCGCATCACTAAAATCCGGTTTGGATGAAATAATTGTTACATCAAATTTGTCGAAATGGCCGGGAACATCAGCAATGCCAA
>CAMPGG010000002.1 GCA_946885335.1 uncultured Chitinophagaceae bacterium | reverse complement strand
TCCGCCGGCCGGTCTTTTATTTCTTCATCATAACCCAGGTTTATATTGCGCCGGATAGCAGCGATATTCTTTGCAAAAAACCAGATGGCAAAGCCAGTGAGCAGTACAAATAATATTTGTTGAATGATTGACATGCTTTCAATTTAGAGATCAAAATAAACTGCAAAAAAATAAAATATTAACGGGCCCGTATAAAAAATTATCCCCTTGTATTTTTCTTCGCTAATTTACGGGTTGTATTTATAACAGTTTAAATTAGTTGTCAAACATAGTTATGGAAAATAACAAGAACTATATTTTGGATGCAAAAACTGCCGACAAAAAACTTAGGCGGATGGCTTACCAGGTTTTGGAAAATAATGGAGATGAAGAAATGATCATCCTGGCCGGCATCAGGGAAAGCGGAAGCGTTGTAGCACGCAATATGCAAAAAATGCTTTCCGAAATTTCATCTTTAAAAACTGAATTGATTACTATTTCACTCGATAAGAAAAAGCCAGCCGAAGTCACTATAGATAAGGACATGGACTTTACCGGTAAGGTGATCATCATTATAGACGATGTATCTAACAGCGGTCGCACATTATTATATGCACTAAAACCTTTTCTTGAATTCTTGCCCAAAAAAATACAGACATTGGTTTTGGTTGAAAGAAGTCATAATACATTCCCGGTACATTCTGATTATGTTGGGCTATCCATTGCTACCACCATGCTGGAACATATTTATGTTGAAGTGGAAAACGAAAAAATATCCGGGGCTTATTTGTCCTGAAAAAAGTTAAAAATAAACCGCGTAAGCTTTTAATTTTCCTTTTGAATTGATCATCAGGGCAGGGGCGGGCACTTTAATGCAGTTCAGCACACTAAACAAAGTTCTCAGGTTTTTGCTGTTTGTTTTGATCCGGGTAAAATCTATATCCGGCGAAATATAATATTGCCTGTTTCTATCTATATCATACCGGGTTTGTACTGCATTATTTTTATCTGTCCATTTGTTTTCAAATCCACCCAGCATTCCTTCCGCACCATAACCAATTGCGATATTTAACCATCCGGGTAATTTACTTTCAGGCATAAAAGATTTTATATTAAAAGAAAGCCAGTAAGCCTGGTGGTTATAATCTTTCAATAATCTTTCGGCAGTAGAACTCCCAAAAAGTGCATCTGCTCTTTCCATTGTAGATGCATCATAATCGCCTTTATGAGAACTAAACTTAACATGTATGCGCTGTTCGTTCCAGGCTAATTCCTGGCTGGCATAAATAGCTGAACCCGCCAGGTTGGCTGCCATGTCTGACCAACTCCATCCCCATTTGGATGAATGCCCATCAAGGTATTCAATACCTGTTAAATAAACCAGGCTGGTTACGCTTCCTGCTAACACGGCATTTTTATCATTGATGCCTGCCCATTTCCAAAAATCACCAGCAAAGCGGCTGAAAGTATAAGCACTCCATATATGCCCGACTTTATCAACCTGCAGCCATTCCCGGCTATCATCAAACGTATGAAAACTGGTTCGGGCATGATCTTTATACCAGGCATGGTTAAGCGCAATTAATGAGCCCGCGGAAAATAACACGGTGGCACCACCCGCAATGAATGGCCTATTATTTTTAGAAGCGACAGAAATAACAGAATCATTTATGGATATATTAGGATTAGCAACATGCGGCAGTGAATCCTGGCTTTGAACATCAAACAAAAAAAGAAGACAAAGGGTAAATATGGAAATTCTTTTAATCATGCATAAATATTATCCGTGGACAGGCTTTTGCCCCGCAAATTTAAGGTTCTCCGGTAGTTTCTCTTTCAAACCTAAAATTCTATAACTTCATTCACCAATTTTAAAGCTAAAATCAACAGATATGGATCCTAAAACACAGCAGAAGATTGACAAATGGCTCAATGGAAGTTTTGATACACAAACAATAGAAGAAATAAAGCGATTGCAAAATGAGAACCCGGCTGAACTGGAAGATTCTTTTTACAAAGATTTGGAATTTGGAACCGGTGGATTGCGTGGATTGATGGGTGTGGGGACCAACAGGATCAATAAATATACTATTGGCATGGCTACACAGGGTTATGCCAATTACCTCAAAAAAATGTTTCCTGGCCAGGAAGTGAAAGTTGCTGTTGCGCATGATTGCCGGAATAACAGCCGTTTTTTTGCGGAGACCACTGCTGATGTTTTTGCCGCCAACCATATTAAAGTATATCTCTTCGAAGCGCTTCGTCCAACGCCTGAATTATCATTCGCTATTCGTCACCTTGGTTGCCAGGGCGGTGTAGTGTGTACAGCTTCACATAATCCTAAAGAGTACAATGGTTATAAAGCGTATTGGGATGATGGCGGCCAGTTGGTTCCGCCACATGATAAAAATGTAATTACTGAAGTTGAAAAAATACAATCGGTTGATGAAGTGCAATGGGCAGGATACGGTACTAACATTGAAATAATTGGAGAAGATATTGATGAACCATACCTGGATATGGTCAAGCGATTAAGCGTTTATCCCGATGTAATTGAAAAACAGCATGACCTGAAAATTGTATTCACTCCAATACATGGCACAGGAATTACCCTGGTTCCAAAAGCTTTAAAGAAATTCGGATTTACCAATGTTCACATCGTAGAAGAACAAAGCACACCAGATGGAAACTTTCCAACGGTAGTTTATCCCAATCCGGAAGAAAGTGAAGCCATGAGCATTGGTTTAAACAAAGCAAAGGAACTGGATGCGGATATTTTACTGGGAACTGACCCGGATTCAGATCGGGTAGGTATTGGCGTTAAAGACCTGGATGGAAACTGGGTATTGTTGAACGGGAACCAGACAGCAGTACTTGCTTTTAATTATATGATAGAGGCGAGGAAGGCAAAAGGCATTGACCGGGTAAATGATATGGTGATCAAAACAATTGTTACAACAGATATGATCGATACGATCGCTGCAAAAAACGGTATCAAATGTTATAATGTACTCACCGGTTTTAAATGGATCGCTGAACTGATCAAAGAGAAAGAGCAGGAAGAAAATTATGTTATTGGTGGTGAGGAAAGTTATGGTTTGATGATTGGTTCCGAAATACGCGATAAAGATGCCATCAGTGCCGTTGCATTGCTTTGTGAAATGGCGGCATATGAAAAAGAAAAGGGTAGAAGCTTGTATCAAAAGTTATTGGATCTGTATGTAGAATATGGTTGCTACCAGGAATCCTTAATTTCTATTACCAAAAAAGGAATGGATGGATCAAAGCAAATAGCTGAAATGATGGAGAATTATCGTAATAATCCACCTAAAAAACTGGCAGGGCTTGATGTTGTCCAATTACTTGATTATAACACACAACAAAGCCGGAACCTGCAAACCGGTGAGTCTGCGGCTATCTTGTTACCCCGGTCCAATGTTCTGCAGTTCATCCTGGAAGATGGCAGTAAAATAAGTGCAAGACCTTCTGGTACAGAACCTAAAATTAAATTTTATTTTAGTGTCAATGAGCCATTGGCCGATGTTTCAGCGTATGAGCAGGTTAAATCTTCACTGTCCCGTAAAATTGAGCAAATAACAAAAGAACTCAATTTATAACCAAACCTTAATTTCGGCTAATGCTAACTGTTAGAATTTTATTTTCATACATCCTGGTCATTTTATCCAGTTGCCAGAAAGGAAATGGTGATCCGGTTGTTGAAACAGAATTCAACACAGCGCCTCAATTGTTCCGGGTTACACCGGGTATGATTGATGAAGTATCAGGAATGGCCGATAGCCGAAGTACAGAGAATGCGTTATGGGTTCATGAAGACAGTGGTAATCCTGCTGAACTTACATTGATTTCTTATGCAGGTGATTTTATAAAAAGTGTTCCGGTAATAAATGCAATAAACCGGGATTGGGAAGATATGACCCTGGCTAAAGATATTTCTTCTGGCAAAAATCTATTGTACTTAGCCGATATCGGTGATAATAACCAGGAACAACTGACCTATAATGTGTACCGGTTTGAGGAACCGGCAACGGGAGATACCGAAATAACTAATCCAGATAAAATAACTTTTCGCTACCAGGATGGTTCACATGATGCGGAAGCCATCCTGGTAGATGAATTAACCAATGATATTTATATTATTACCAAGCAGGATGCAAAATCGGGAATTTATAAAATTGCTTACCCTCAAAGTACAATAGGTATCAATGTTGCAAACCTGGTTGGCTCACTGGATTATAATGGTGTTACGAGTGCTGCATTTTCACCAGGTGATTCAGAGATCATTGTAAAAACTTACACTCATCTATATCATTATAAAAAAAATGGCAATGAGTTGTTAACCGAAGCACTCAATCGTAAACCTAACAGTATCCCATACGATATGGAGCCACAGGGTGAGGCTTTATGTTTTAAAAAAGATAACAAAGGATTTTTTACTTTGAGTGAAAGAGGCCTCGTGCCATATGTTGATCTGCGTTACTACAAACGCTAATAGTTTCCTTGTAAATATTATACTTGTTATGAGTTTATGATCTGTAAAAATCCAAAGCTTATTATATTGCAGCCGTCATGAAAAAGTTTGAAGACAGCTATCGGCATAAAGGACTCCGGAAAAAACTGGTGGATCAGATTCGTAGTAAAGGTATCACCGATGAAAAAGTTTTACATGCTATCAATACCATCCCGCGGCATTACTTCCTGGATTCGGCTTTTGAAGACAAAGCATATGAAGACAAAGCATTTCCTATTGCAGAAGGGCAAACTATCAGCCAGCCTTATACGGTTGCATATCAATCTCAATTGCTTGAATTAAAACCATTCGAAAAAGTTCTGGAAATTGGAACAGGCAGTGCTTACCAGGCAAGTGTGTTAGCGGAATTAGGCGTGCAGGTTTATACCATTGAAAGGCAAAAAAAATTGTTTGATCAAAACAGGCGTTTCAAATATTTAGAAAAATACCGGAACATCAAATTTTTTTATGGTGATGGATATGAAGGTCTGCCTACCTATGCACCATTTGATAAAATCCTGATCACTGCTGCAGCTCCAATTATTCCACCAAAATTAATAGAACAATTAAAACCCGGGGGTTTTATGGTGATACCCGTGGGTACCGGCGAAGTTCAAAGGATGATGCGAATTACCAAACAACCAGGCGGATCCTTAAAAGAAGAAGTTTTTGATAATTTCTCCTTCGTTCCAATGGTCGGTGGAAAAAATGGCTGATCCCATCGAGCGTCTTTTAGGTATAGATTTACCTGTATTTTAATTCACAGGGTTTATCTTCTATTTACTTTTTATATACCTTTCGTTTATATTAACCCGCTTATAATACTATGCGTATAATTCCTTTCCTGTTAACTGCATTGCTAACATTGGCGCTTATTTTTTTGTTAGATAATAAATGGGGCGCCATCCCACCCATGGGTAAATTTTTAAGCCCGCAACAAGGTTTCTGGCAGAATGCAGAATCATCTGATCACGACTTTACCGAAGATCTCCAATTTAAAGGTTTAAAGGGTGCGGCTGAAGTGTACCTGGATGAAAGATTGGTTCCACATGTTTTTGCCGAGCATGATGAAGACGCCTATTTTATACAGGGTTATCTACACGCTAAATTCAGGTTATGGCAAATGGAATTTCAAACTTTTGCAGCTGCGGGCAGGATAAGTGAAAAACTGGGTAACGATCCCCGTTTTATTGCATTTGATAAAGAACAAAGAAGAAGCGGGATGGTCTGGGGCGCAGAAAAAGCTCTCACAGAATTAGAAAAAGATCCAAAAACAAAATCCAGTTGCGATGCATATTCAGCTGGTGTGAATGCATACATTAAAACACTCACCAAAAACAATCTTCCTTTTGAATATAAATTACTGGATTATGAGCCGGAAGAATGGAGCAACTTAAAAATTGCATTGTTCTTAAAACAAATGAGTAAAACATTATCAGGCAATGATAATGATCTTGAAAATACGGCTACAAAAAATGGATTTAGTTTTAAGGAATTGATGATGCTGGATCCGCAGGTTCCTGATTCTTTACAACCCATAGTTCCAAAAGGAACCTTGTTTGCTGCCGCCGGAATTACTCCTGTTAAACCTGCATCCGCAGATTCTCTTTACTTTGAAGAAATGGATTCATTGCAATTGACACAAGTGTCTAAACCAGATCCAAATAATGGTAGTAATAACTGGGTGGTTGCGGGGTCCAAAACAAGAAGTGGAGCGCCTATTTTAGCAAACGATCCGCACCTGGAACTTTCTTTTCCATCCATCTGGTATGAAATGCAAATAACCACACCCGGCTTAAACGTTTATGGTGTTTCATTTCCCGGTTCACCAAATATTATCATCGGATTTAACGACAGTATTGCCTGGGGTGTTACCAATTCCCAAAGAGATGTAAGAGATTATTATGAAGTTGAATTCAAAGATGAAAATCAACAACAATACCGGTTTAATGGCGAATGGGCATCAACCAAATTATTAATAGAAGAAATTAAAGTGAAAAACAGTGCCTCCGTTTTTGATACGGTTCCCTATACTGTTTTTGGCCCGGTGATGTTCGATCACAGTCATACCGATGACCTGGCAAATAACAGGGGCATAGCCTTGCGATGGACGGCTCATGACGCTTCAAATGAAGCCCGTGTTTTTTATGACCTGAACCGGGCCACCAATTATTCAGATTACGAAAACGCAATCAGGCCTTTCAGTTGTCCCGGTCAGAATTTCGTTTTTGCATCTAAAGGCGGGGATATAGCTATTTGGCAACAGGGAAAATTTCCTGCACGTTGGTATGGACAGGGAACTTATGTAATGCCGGGTGTGGATAGTAATTATATGTGGCAAGGTTTCATTCCGCAGGCAGAAAATCCGCATGCAATCAATCCTGCGCAAGGATTTTTACAAAGTGCAAACCAGCGTCCGGCTGATTCAGCTTATCCTTATTTTATTCCCGGTAATTACATTGTACCGCGGGGGATAGCCATTCATAATAAGTTGTCCGGTATGCAACAGGTAACAGCAGCGGATATGATGCAATTGCAAAATGATTATTACAGTGAATTTGCCGCTGATGTTGTTCCCATGTTATTAAAAAATGTAAGAGCGCAGGACCTTGAACCCGATGCGCAAAAATACCTGGACATAGTAAAGCAATGGGACTTTAATACATTGCCGGCAGCTACCGGGCCGACGGTTTACCAAACATGGTTCGATAGCCTGGAATCGCTGGTTTGGATGGATGAATTGAACAGGGTGTCAGCAAAAGCCATTGTCCCGGATGAACAAACGCTGTTCGAATACCTGGTATCTGATTCCGCTTTCAAATATGTGGATGATGTAAATACGGCTGAAACAGAAAACCTTCCTCACATGGTTACCCTTGCTTTGAATAAAGCTGCGAAAAGTTTAAAAAACAGCGAGGAGGAAGAAAGGCTTCAATGGACAAAGCATAAAAATCCGACAATCTATCATTTATTAAGAACAGCTTTGATGCCATTCTCCCAACAAATACCTGTTGGTGGCTGGAGCAATGTAATCAATGCCACAACGACCAGTCATGGTCCAAGTTGGCGAATGATTGTTCACCTGGATAATAATACAGAAGCATATGGCGTTTATCCGGGAGGCCAGCATGGAAATCCGGGCAGCAGGTTTTATAATTCATTTGTTGATACATGGGCTAACGGTAAGTATTATACGCTTTTCTTTATGAAGAAACTGGATGCCGGGGATGAACGCATAAAATGGAAAATGACATTTAATCAGCCCGGTTGATAAATTTATACCTCGTTATAAAATATAGCATATGAAGTTTTTTGTATCGGTTATCCTGATCGCTTTACTGGCTTTCCTGGTTCAATTATTTTTGCCCTGGTGGAGCCTGGCCATTGTTGCTTTCCTGGTTGGTGTTTTGATTCATCAAAAAGCAGGCATGGCATTTCTATCGGGATTTACAGCGTTATTTTTATTATGGGGCGGCATAGCTATGATCATCAATATGCAAAACCAGGGGTTATTGGCTGAAAAAGTGGCCCTTTTACTTCCCCTGGGAGGATCATCAATTTTATTGATTCTTATCACGGCATTTATTGGTGCTTTGGTTGCAGGTATGGCGTCCTTAAGTGGCAACTACCTACGGAGTTACGTTAGGTGGGCTTAAGGTGTTAAATTATCTAAAAAGCCCACACTTTGCTTTCTTCCTGACTAAAGCATATTACATTCGTTTCATAATATTCTTATGAGGGCTGTCTTATCCATGTTGTTTTCGCTTTTTACTTTTCTTCCCGCCTTTGCCGGTAAGATCAGCGGAAATATTACAAACCAGGATGGAGAGCCTCTTCCATTTGCTTCTATATCCATAAAAGGAACTACGCTGGGCACTACGGCAAATAGCATGGGTGAATATTTTTTAGTACTGAGCCCGGGAACATACACATTGATTTGTCAACATGTAGGTTTTGAAAGGCTTGAAAAAAAAATTACCGTATTAAGAGATGATATACAATTGGATTTTCAGTTGCAAAAGCAGATGTTAACGCTGGGTGAAGTCATTGTTACACAGGGAGAAGATCCGGCCTATGAAATCATCCGGCAGGCTATTGATAAAAGAGTTTTTTACCGGGATCAATTAAAGGCTTTCAGGTGCGAAGTTTATACAAAAGGTCAGCTGCAGCTTCGTGATTATCCAAAAAAATTCATGGGGCAGGTAGTAGATTTTGCTGATGGCGATACCAGCAAAAGAAAAATGCTCTATTTATCAGAAACTATTGCCCAATATTCTTTCAGGCAACCCAATGATATAAAGATTGAAGTGATATCAACTAAAGTGAGCGGGCAAACCGGTGGTTTTGGCCTGAGTGCACCGCAGGTTTTTTCATTTTATGAAAACAATGTAAGTATCGGAAGCGGTTTAAATCCGCGTGGGTTTATATCACCTATATCTGACAATGCTTTAAATTTTTATAAGTATAAATATGAAGGTTTTTTTATGGAAGATGGCAAGCAGATCTTCCGGATCAGGATATTTCCCAGGCGCTTGTATGAACCTCTATTTTCCGGCATTATAAATATTGTGGATGAAGACTTCCGGATTCACTCTGTACAATTGGATCTTACTAAAACTTCGCAGATGGAGTTATTGGATACCCTGCGGGTTGAACAGTTATACGTTCCCGTTAGTTCATCTGTCTGGATGGTGAAAAGCCAGGTTATGTATCCCTCGGTTAAAATGTTAGGCTTTGACGCTTTTGGCAGTTTTGTAAACATGTATTCGGATTTTGATATCAATCCTGAATTTGGCAAGAAATTTTTTGATAATACAATTCTTAAATACACCGACAGCTCTAATCAAAAGCCTTTGAGTTATTGGGATGAAGCAAGGCCGATTCCTTTACAGGAAGTTGAAATAGCGGATTACAAAAAAAAGGATAGCCTTGAACTGGTAAGGGCCGATCCGCGATACATGGACTCTATCAGCCGTCGCAGAAACAAGCTCAATCCAATGGCCATGCTGATAGATGGCCAGTCATTTACCAGGGAAAGTAAAAAAAGGATCATCACCATTCCGAATATCCTGGAACTGGTAAAATATAATACCGTAGAAGGATTTACGCTTAATCCTCAACTTACTTATTATAAAAACCTGGATACCGGGATCGGCAGGCGGGCCATTACATTTAGCCCACAAATTCGTTATGGGTTTAGTAATAAACATTTGAATGCATCCACTGGTATTACTTACACCTATGGAAAAAAATATGCGAACAATTTCAGCATTGCTGGTGGTAAAGATGTTTACCAGTTCAATAATTTTAGTAACCAGGGTGAACGAGGTGCTACGCTTTCCGCATTATTCTTTAAACATAACCGGAGAAAGATTTATGAAGCCTGGTTTGCCAGGGCAGATATGCTAAAAGTTTTTGGTGAAGGTTTTAGTACTGGTTTGAGTTTTCAATTCCAGGACAGGATGCCATTAGATAATACAACTTTTTACAGTTTTAGTAAAAGCAGCGATACAACATTCACTCCCAATTATCCTGAGAATTTTGATGGACCAGATTTTGTCCGCCACCAGGCTGCATCCATAAGTTTTACGGTCAGGTGGCAACCGGGAAATCGCTATATAGAATTTCCGGGCCGTAAGATCAGCATTGGTTCTAAATATCCGGCATTCCAGTTAACGTATACAAAAGGATTAAAAAATATTTTCGGAAGTGATGTTGATTATGATAAGTGGCGACTACAGATCACTGATCAAATCAATCTTAAACTGGCCGGTAGCCTGAACTACCGGTTAACAACAGGTGGTTTTTTAAATGCCAGCAGCGTTCAAATTCCGGATTACATCCATTTCAATGGAAATCTTTCTTTATTGGCAACGGATTATATGACAGGATTTCAATTGTTACCACACTATCAAAAAAGCAATACGGATAAAAATATTTCAACCTTATTTGCGGAATATCATTTAAATGGTTTTTTAACCAATAAGATCCCGGTTTTCAGAAAACTGAACTGGCATATTGTAACGGGTGTAAATGCCATGTATGGAAGTAAAGAATTCAGGTACACGGAAATTTTTGCCGGTATTGAAAATATTTTAAAAATTATCCGGGTTGATTATGTCCATGGGTTTGCGAATGGTAAAAAAACAACCGGTGAAATTCGAATAGGCATTCGCGGTATAACGACCAATTAGACGATCAGCGTTTTGTATTTAGTGTTTTGTGTTTAAAGTTTAGGGTTTAGAGTTTAGGGTTTAGAGAAACATTCCGTACTTCAGCCCAATTCCAAATTCCTAATAACCCAATTCCTGCTCACTTATCAACTTATCCACCAATCAACTATTCAACCATAAATCTCCCGGTATTCATCTTCGAGCATACTCATTTCTACAATACTGTAAAAACGACCCTGGTATAATAAGGTATCCCTGGAAATGCCTTCTTTTTGAAAACCGCATTTTTCATAACAGGTAAGGGCGGAAGGATTAGTGCCATATACACCCAGGCTGATTCGATGTAATTTCAGATCTTCAAATCCGATTTTTAAAACTGCTTTGATCATTGACTGGCAAATTCCTTTTCCCCTCACACACTGGCTAACCAAAACCCGCGTAATGCGACCCGAACGGTTTTTGCGACTGATATTACCAAGAGAAATATGACCAACAACATCGCCAGTTTCATCATCCACGGCTTTATAAACAAATGCATCCGAATGTTGCAAATCATTTGTGTCTTTGATATACCATTCAAGGCTTTCCGTAGTTAATGGAAATTTAAACAAACTGCCAGACCAGGTGATCAGCATGGCTTCGTCAGGGATCCAGTCTATTAATTGTTTAAAATCGTTTCGTTCAAAATGCTCCAACCTGATCATGGTCTTGTTTTTAAAATTCTTGGGGCTGTAAAATATGCAGAATAAATCATGCACGTGCATTCGTTACTAAATTTGAATAAATAAAAATGATGCCTTGCCTGCGTCGCTATTTTAACTGTTTAATTTTTAACTTTCGGGAATGAACAAATTTTTACTTGTTATCCTGGTTTTTATTATGAATCATCAATCGATTGCACAACCCCGGACAGACCAACTGTTAAAAGAATTATTGGAAAGCAACCGGGATACACTATTCAACCAGGTATTTAATGATGCAAAAAAATATCGGTTGCAAATTATTTATACACGCATCGACAGAAATAAAAAGAACGAACCCGCATTTACCAACTATTATTTTAATTACGATCCTAAACTATATTTCAACCCGGCATCAACAGTGAAATTGCCATTGGCGGCATTGGCTTTGGAAAAATTAAGAGCACTGGATATTGATGGTGTAAATAAATTCACCACCATCCAATTCGACAGTGGTTACGAAAAACAAACCACACTGATTAAAGATGAAACTGCACCCGGACAATTACCCACCATCGCTCACTTAATTAAAAGAGCCTTTTTGATTAGTGAGAACGATCCATATAACAGGCTTTACCAGTTCGTGGGTCAGCAGGAAATTCATCGAAGCTTGTACGATAAGGGTTACAACGGCGTAAGGATACCAAGACAATTTATGGGTTTTACATCAGAGCAGAACCGGCGCAGCAATCCATTAAGATTCCTGGATAAAAATGGGAAGTTGATTTATGCACAACCTTCTCTTTATAACCCGGATGATTTGATTTTTAATGATACCATTAAATTGGGTAATAGCTATATGGATCGGAATGGATCTATAATCAATGAGCCTTTTGATTTTACTATGCATAATAATATATCGCTTTATGATCTGCAGCAGATATTGCAGTCATTGATCTTCCCTTCTTCCGTTCCAAAACATCAACGGTTTGGTATAACCGGGGATGACAGGCGTTTTCTTTTGCAGTATCTATCTCAATACCCTTATGAAACGCCTTATCCAAAATACGATCATGCAAAGTTTTATGATAGTTATGCGAAATTCTTTTTTCGTGACAGTACAAAACAAATTCCCAATGGGTTGCGCATATTTAATAAGACGGGGTGGGCCTATGGATTTTTAACCGATGTTTCCTATGTAGTGGACTTTTCAAACAAAATAGAATATATGCTCACCGCTACGGTTTATGTAAATAAGGATGGGATCCTCAACGATGGAAAGTATGAATATGATGAAACAGGCTATCCCTTTTTATATCAATTAGGTCAATTGATTTACCAGCACGAATTAAAACGAGATAGAAAACAGCAACCTGATCTTTCCGGTTTAAAATTGAATTATGAAAAGCGGGATCCCGCGGATAAACGTCCCTTGATCGGCGAAGTGGATAATTGAGAGCATCTGTCATATCCGCAAAAAAGCAGGCTATCCGCCTGCTTTAGCTATAAAATAGGATATGTAATAATGGTTATTTGAACATACCCTTTACTTTATCCATTAAACCACCAGTACTGCCGCCGGCAAAAAGATTTTTTAAATCATTCAGATCAACATCCCCGTCACCATCTTTATCCAGTTTGCCACCGGTAAACTTGTTCAGCATTTTCTCCATATTAAATCCACTGGTTTTACCTCCTGTTAAATTATTGAAGATATCCTGGATATTAAAACTCTTGTCATTAGGATCATTTGTTTTACTGGCAAGTTCGTTCATGGTGCTGGGTACAACTTTATTCGCCACTTCCTGTGCTTTAGTGGCATCAAGACCGTAGTTTTTTTGTAAATCATTGGCATAATTTACAGTTGCATCATGCACAATTGGTGTATCAGGATTTGCATTCCCTGATTTAAAAAAGGCTAGTACATCTTCAATTTTTCCGCTGGCAAGTGCAGCTTTCAACGTATTTTCTATGGAATTGCCTGCATCCTGAACAGCTGCCTCATTTTTTTCGTTTGGAATGGCAGGATTATTTTCTACTGCGTCTCCTGCGTTTTTCCGTACCAGGTTTAATAAATTGTCTAACATAATTAAAAATTTTAATGATAAGTAAAACCGACAATGTAATTCAGGGGGTAAGCATTAATGTTCATTGAGTGAGTGACCAGAAACAATTTACAAAATATTATTTCATTTAAGTTTTAAAACAATAGATCAATGACTCATTATTATTAATTTTGCAACCTTAGAAATTTTGCTCACCCTGCAAGTGTCCTTAAATTTCAAACTATGGCATTACTACACAACCGGGTTTCTCAGCGGGAGCTGAAGGAACTTCTTTACCAGGAAACCGAACATCGGATTACGATTTCCTTTTACCAATATTTTCATATAGAGGATCCCCAGGCTTTCCGTGATGAACTTTATAAAGCATTGGCTGCATTAAAAGTCTTTGGACGAATATATGTTGCGCAGGAAGGTATCAATGCCCAGGTCAGCGTACCGGAAAGTAAATTTAACTTGTTCAAAGAATACCTGTATAGTATTGAACCTTTACATGGATTAAGGTTAAATATTGCTGTGGATGATGATGGCAAATCATTTTGGGTACTTAAAATAAAAGTACGTGAGAAGATTGTGGCAGATGGTATATCAGATCCTTCATTCGATATGAGAAATAAGGGACGCTATGTGAATGCGGACGAATTTAACCGCCTGACAGAAGATCCTGAAACTATTGTGATTGATATGCGCAATCATTACGAATACGAAGTGGGTCATTTTGAAAATGCTTTGGAAGTGCCAAGTGATACTTTCAGGGATCAACTACCCATGGCCGTTGATATGATGAAAGATAAAAAAGACAAAAACATCATTATGTATTGCACCGGTGGTATTCGTTGTGAAAAAGCCAGTGCATTCATGCTTCATCATGGTTTTAAAAATGTATTTCATTTGGAGGGGGGAATCATCAATTATGCGCAGCAGGTAAAAGAAAAAGGGTTGCCGGGAAAATTTATTGGTAAAAACTTTGTTTTTGATGATCGCCTGGGCGAACGTATTACACCAGATATCATTGCAGTTTGTCATCAATGCGGTAAACCTGCAGATGATCATACCAATTGTGCTAATAGCGGCTGTCACCTTTTATTTATTCAATGCCCCGAATGTTCGGCTACGTATGAGGGTTGCTGCAGCCAGGAATGTCTTGATTTTATCCATTTACCTGCAGATGAACAGGCAGCTAAACGAAAAGGAATTGATAAAGGGCGAAATATTTTTAATAAATCACGTGAAAGGTTAAGACCGGTCTTGAATAAAATGGCTGGCAAAACTCAACAATAATATTCTGTGTGTCAAAGGCTTGTGTTTATGGATTTTAATTTTTATTTTGGAGGCCAAACCCATCATCCGAGCAATGAAAACCCTTTTATCACGTGTATTTCCGGTTGAAGAAAAAAATATCTCATCTTTTTTGGGTTCGTTTCACAGGTTTTTATTCAAAACCTTTATCTCCATTAAAAATAACATTCTTGAATTATCATTACCGGGAACTGATTTATTACCCGGTCTGCAGGTTAACTGGTTTGCCCGTATAAAAAATATCGGCTATTCAGCTCAGTTAGGCGATTATGAAAAGCGTAAGCTGGGTATATTCAATCTCTTAAATTTTTTACAATTAATATCCGGTATCCTGATGCCGGTCATTGTACTTTTTAATGACCCGGAACTGGGAATGTCGTCTATGTTGTTAGCTTGTACGCCGGCATTGATCAGTGCCGTGGTGCTTTGGCTGAATCATAAGCAAAAACACGAAGCTGCCCGTATCTTTTATTTCTTGTTTTACCCCGTTTTTACCAGTATCGTTTACATGGGTGGCATGAACCTGGGTATTGATTTGTATTTTATCCTCTTTGGCATTCTCTCCGTCTTTTTTTTGCAGGAAATAGGGCAAATGCTATTTGCGGTTAGTTTATCCATGATCAGTTATTATATGCTGGCCGTTGTGTTAAAAAGATATAGTTTTCAATTGGCCGATTCTCAATATTTTTTCTATTTATTTAACCAGGCACTGGCTATTCTTTTTATTTTTTATGGACTTTTCCTGATCAAAAAAGAAAATAATGGTTACCAGTATTTTATTCTTGCCCGTAATGAAGAACTGCGTTTAAGAAATATAGAGATCCAGGAACAGCAACAGGTGATTGCGGAAAAGGCATCGCTGTTACAAAAACAAACAGAAGAACTGGTTGCATTGAATGGCTTAAAGAACCAGCTTTTTTCAGTGATAGCACATGATTTAAAATCGCCCATGTATGCTTTGCGCAATTTATTCAGAAATATGCAGCAACAGGATATGCCCGCCTCTGAAATAAAACAGATGGTTCCCGATGTGGTAAACGATCTTAATTACACAACATCTTTAATGGACAACCTGCTGCAATGGGCCAAAAGCCAGATGCAGGCAGATGCCGTAAAGCCGGTAATCATGGACATGCATCCTTTGGCCGAAGAAGTGATCCGGATGTTAAGGCTGCAGGCTGAACAAAAAAATATAATTGTTTCGCATTCGATACCAATCAATACGATGGTCTTTGCTGATGCGGATATGGTGCACCTGGTTTTACGAAACCTGCTATCAAACGCTATTAAATTTACGCCGCATGGTGGTAAAGTTTCCATTGATGCCAACCTTGCAGCAGAATTTGCGGAAGTTTTTGTAAAGGATACAGGAAAAGGAATGTCTGCTGAGGATATTAAAAAGATCAGGGAAAATAATTTTTATACCACCAGTGGCACAGCCAGCGAATCAGGTACCGGTTTGGGATTGATGTTGTGTAAAGAATTTCTTTCAAAGAATGGCGGCCAACTCCATATAGAAAGTGATCCTGCGACAGGCAGTACCATTTCGTTTACCCTTCCCCGTGAAAATTAAACCTGGGAATTTTTCAATTTTTCGAGAGAAGATATGGTGCGCTGAAATATTTCTTCATCACTTAAATCAACAGGTTTAAATTTTTCCCCGGTCACTTTTTCATAAAGTTCAATGTACCTGTTTGAAATGGTTTGTATCCATTCATCGGTCATTTCCGGAACAGACTGACCTTCTTTACCCATGAATCCATTTGAGATCAGCCATTCGCGGACAAATTCCTTGCTTAATTGTTTTTGTCTTTCTTTTTTTTGTTGTCTTTCTTCAAATCCTTCAGCATAAAAATACCTGGAAGAATCGGGTGTATGGATCTCATCCATCAAAACAATTTCATCCCCATTTTTCCCAAATTCATATTTGGTATCAACCAAAATCAAACCTTGCCTGGCGGCAATTTCTTTTCCTCTTTCAAATAGTTTACGGGTATAATTTTCAAGCGTATCCCATTCGCTTTGCGAAGCCAATCCGCTGGCAATGATATCCTCTTTGGAAATATCCTCATCATGCCCTTCGGAGGCTTTGGTTGAAGGTGTAATGATGGGTGTTGGGAAAAAATCATTTTCGTTCATCCCTTCGGGTAAGCTAATACCACAAAGTTTTCTTTGCCCGCCTTGATAGGTTCTCCATGCATGACCCGTCAGGTTTCCGCGAATAACCATTTCAATTTTAAATGGAATACATTTTTTACCAACAGAAACATTGGGTGCGGGGGTTTCAATCAACCAATTTGGACAAATGTCTTTGGTGGCATTCAGCATGATTGATGCCAGCTGGTTCAACACCTGGCCTTTATATGGGATAGGTTTTGGAAGCACCACATCGAAAGCTGATATGCGATCTGATGCAATCATTACGAGTAAATCCTCACCAATTGTATAAACATCTCTAACCTTACCGCGGTAGAAATTTGTTTGTTGTGGAAATTGAAATTTGGTCATAGAAAATCGAATATAGGAATGACTTTAAAATCAATCAAAATCAATTTGCTGAAGATTTTAACAAATTGGTCATTTACCTTGATAATTAAATTTTATGGTGAATATATAATGCTTATTTTTCCGACAAATTTAAAAACTAAATATTGCCTTATGAGTAAAAGCTTTCGCTACCTGGCGTTGTGCCTGATGTTCGGCGTAGTTTCAATAGCTGCCATCGCACAAAGAGTTACCATCTCCGGTAATGTAAAAAATGCCAGCTCCTCCGCCCAGGTTCCAGCTGTTTCTGTTACTGTTAAAGGAACTTCCCAGGGTACATTCACAGATGAAAATGGAAATTTTAGTCTTGCGGTAGATAATCTCCCTGTTGTTTTGGTTATCAGTTCCATTGGTTATGAATTGCAGGAAGTAACTGTGACGGATGCATCGCAACCTGTGAATGTAAGTTTTGTGCCTTCATCATCGCTGGGAGAAGAAGTCGTTATTTCGGCCAGCAGGGTAGCTGAACGAATTCTTGAATCGCCGGTAACAGTTGAAAGAGTAAGTGCCGCTGCAATTCGAAATGCACCAGCCGCATCTTTTTATGATGTGGTGGGTAATATAAAAGGCGTGGATATGACCACTTCTTCCTTAACATTTAAAACGCCCAGTACAAGGGGCTTTAATGGAAGTGGTAACCTGCGTTTTAACCAGTTGGTAGATGGTATGGACAACCAGGCTCCCGGTCTGAATTTCTCTGTTGGTGGTGTAATAGGATTAACTGAATTAGATGTTGAAAGCATGGAATTATTGCCTGGTGCTTCATCAGCTTTATATGGTCCTGGTGGTATGAATGGGACTTTACTGATAAACAGTAAAAATCCATTTCGTTACCAGGGCTTATCATTCCAGATAAAACAAGGTATTACACATACTGATAGCAGGTATCGTGATGCAGCTCCTTATTATAACTGGGCAGTGCGTTATGCAAAAAAAATAGGAGAAAAATTTGCATTCAAACTCAATTCAGAATATGTACAGGCTGTTGATTGGGTCGCAGCTGATTATCGTAATTATGCCCGTTTGGGAACAAGCGGTGCGATTATTCCCGGAACAAGAGAATCCGATCCTAATTATGATGGTGTAAATATGTATGGTGATGAAACAACTGCAGATATCAGGCAGGTACTGCAAGGTGTGGCTGCGCAAGCACCATTCCTGGCACCTTATATCAGTACACTTACTGGTTCACCAATTAATGTATCCCGTACCGGTTATTCGGAGAATGATATTGTGGATCCTAATACGACAAACTTTAAATTAACCGGGGCTTTACATTACAAGCTTTCATCCAAATTAGAAGCGGTTGCTGCGGCATACTGGGGTACAGGTAATACAGTTTATACCGGCAGTGATCGGTACTCTTTAAAAGACCTTAAAATAGGACAATATAAAGTTGAATTAAATCATACAAACTGGTATTTGCGTGCATATACCACACAGGAAAATGCCGGTCAGTCATTCAATGCAACGGTAACAACGCGTTTGGTTAATGAAGCCTGGAAACCAAGTCCTGGGTCAACCGGTTGGTATGCACAATACGGACAGGCTTACCTGGCAGCAAAGTTAGCAGGCGCCGGGGATGATGCTGCGCATGCAACTGCAAGAGCAACGGCTGATATTGGTCGCCCTGCTGCTGGTTCCGAACAATTCAAAAAACTATTTGACCAGGTTAGGTCTGTACCTATTTCAGAAGGTGGTGGTTTATTTGTTGATAAAACAGATCTGTACAATTTCGAAGGCCAGTATAATTTCAGTCATTTAACAGGGAATTTTTTCGACCTGCTGATCGGTGGTAATTATAAAAAGTATGAATTAGATTCTGAAGGAACTTTGTTTGCCGATTCAGCCGGTGTTATTTTGATCAATGAGTATGGTGGTTATGTACAGGCATCCAAATCACTCTTGAATGATCGTTTAAAAATTACGGTTGCCGGCCGTTATGATAAGAATACAAATTTTGAAGGACGGTTTACACCAAGAGCAACTGCATTGATCAAATTAACTGAAAACCATAATATCCGGTTGTCATACCAAACTGCTTATCGTTTTCCATCAACGCAGCAGCAATGGATCAATTTGGATGTAGGTGGAAATGTAAGATTGATCGGTGGTGTTCAGGAATTGAAAGATTATTATGAGTTTGATACAAACCCGGTTTATACATTAAATGGTCAGCCGATTACACTTGATAAACTAAAGCCAGAAACTGTTCAATCATATGAAGCAGGTTATCGCGGCCTGTTTGCCAGTGGAAAGTTATTATTTGATGTATATGGATACTATGGAAAGTACACCGATTTTATTATTCGCACATTGGTAATGCAATCAAAAACCGGAAATCCTGCAGACCTGAATAATCCAGAATTGAGACAAGTGTATTCTGTTCCCGGAAATACGGACAGCGAGGTTAAAACTTATGGATACGGTATTAGTTTCGACTATAGGCTTCCTAAAAATTTTATGCTTGGCGCTAATTTCACTTCAGATGTTTTGGAAGATGTCCCTGCCGGATATGTTGCTTTCTTCAATTCACCCAAGTACAGGGCCAATGCAAATTTTGGTAACACTGGTTTTGGTGCTAAGAAGCAATGGGGTTTTAACGTGGTTTATCGCTGGCAGGATGCCTTCTTTTATGAAGGTGATTTTGCTTCAGGTATGATAGAACAAATACAAACAATTGATGCGCAAATCAGCTATAAGATGGAAGCATCTAAATCAGTTATAAAAATTGGTGCTAATAACCTGCTGAATCAATATTATCGTAATGCCGCTGGTAATCCTTCCATTGGTGGATTGTATTATGTGAGCTATGGTTATAATATTTTTTAATTCATTATTTTAATAAACTTATTCAATATGTTTTCAATCATAAATAAAAAAGCGGGTGCACTGATCCTGGCAGCAGGCTTCTTTGCATTGCAGTCCTGTAACAAGGAGTTCGAAGATATTGACCCGGTGGTGAAGCCGGTTGTTACAACGACTATCGGATCTGTAATTGAATCAGATGCAAGCTATTCCATTTTAAAATCGGCAGTTACCAAAACCGGTTTATTACCCTTATTAAAAAACCCGGATGCAAAATTTACATTATTTGCAGTGGATGATGCGGCATTTGCAGCATCCGGACTTTCGCAGGCTGTGGTTGATGGATTGCCTACAGCACAATTGGCCGCCATTTTGCGTTATCATATCGTGCCGCAGGCTTTGCCTGCATCCGCAATCACTGCTGTGATGCCGCCGGTGCAAATGCCTACTTTATTGCCATTGGATCCTACAAATCCATTGGTGAAAATGAATATTCATTTATCTAAAATCGGATCAACTGTATACGCTAATAATATTCCGGTAAAACAGGCCGATATTCTTGCCGGTAATGGTGTGATTCATAAAACGGTTGCAGTTGTAATGCCTCCTTCTGTTTTATTATCGAATGTGATTTATGATGATCCGCAATTTTCGATATTAGAAGCAGCTATAAAAAGAGCCTCAACTGGCAGTACAGGTTTATCCAGTTTTGATTATTTGCTGCAATATCCCGTGGTAAACCTGACGGTATTTGCTCCCACCAACGATGCAATGAAACAACTTGTCAGCGCCTTATCCGGGGGAATGGTACCAGTTGCAGCACCCGACCAGGTCTTTATCGATTTTATAAACAACTTTGTTCCTGTTCAGGATGCAGCCGGCATTGTAGCATATCATATTCTTCCGGCCAGGAACTATGCGCATAATTTTCCAACTACCGCTACCTGGATACCTACCGCATTGAATGGAGCCATTGCAGCCCATCCGGGTGTACAGGTGCAAAGTACTTTCACCGGACCTTTTGCAACTGCTCTAACGGTTATGGGTGTAGGAAATGGGGGTATGGCAGCGAATGTAACAACGCTTGATAAAAATGCGGTGAATGGAGTAGTGCATGTGATTGATGGTGTGTTATTACCGCAATAATTATTTACACAATTAATAAAAAGAAAAAACCTCCCGGCGGAGGTTTTTTTATTTTTCATTTGAATAAGGTTATTAGTTAAAATTGATAGCGGTATTCAATCTTGCCTACAATTTGTTTATCACGGTCAAACAAAACTTCCCTGGTTTTTAAACCCTGTTCATTATACTGGTATCTCCATATCTGGTAATCGAGGCTGTTGACCGGAACTGTGATCTTTTGAATAAGTTGTCCTTCGGTGGAGTATTCAAACATGAAATCAGGTAACAACCTGCCGGCCTTTTTATTAAATCTAACTATATCGGTCAGTTGATTTTGATCGTCATAATAATAAAAAATGCGATCCATTTCTACACCTTTTTTCTTCCATACCTCCTCCGCAACATTCCCGTCTTCATCATAAATAAAACTTATTTCCATGGCAGGAGCATTGTTGATACTGCGTAACATTTTTACTGGTTTATTCTCAGCATTATATTGCCAGGTATGTTCTTCCGATTCCTTTAGTCCACGGCTGGTATCAATGGCCAAACTGCTCAAGGTTTGTAATAATCCATTAGGGCTATACGTGTAAACGGTGGTATTAGCTAAAAAACCGGAGCTGTCAACCGTTTTAATTACTTTATCCATTTCATTAAAATAGGTTGAAAGAACAGATGTTTCTGCCTGGTTCTTAGTTTGTGTACGCAACACTTTTTGAGGTATATCAAATTGTTGAATGATCCTGAAATCTTTGGAGGGTGAACCATTTGCTTCAATACTGATAATTTCTACAGATCGGAGATTTGCTTTTTTGTATGAAGCAATTAAATCATTTGCTTCCCTGGTTCCAACAATATCTTTATAATAATACTGGGATTGGGCACCAAAAGAAATGGCGATAAAAAAAAGTACAAGAATATTTTTCATTAGATAAAGGATATTGTTTTTATTTCCAAAAATAACCTGAATTATGCAGTATCATAGCTAGTATGTAAATATTGTACTTATTTTTAAGAAAATATTCACCTTGTCTCATAGTCCAGAAAGAAAAGAAAAAGATTGTTTGAATTGCGGTGCCATTGTTCATGGCCGTTATTGCCACGTTTGCGGGCAGGAAAATAAAGTGCCGCTGGAGAAGTTTTGGGATCTTGTCATCCATTTTTTTTATGATATCACTCACTTCGACAGCAAGTTTTTTGATACTATGAAATACCTGTTGCTGAAGCCGGGTTTTTTGCCGCAAGAGTATATGAAAGGTCGAAGGGTCAGTTACCTGAACCCGATCAGGATGTACATTTTTACCTCTGCATTTTTCTTCCTGATTTTTTTTGCTTTTTTAAATCCTTCGGAAGCATTAAGTTCTGGTGAAAACAATGTATTAACACAATCAGAAAGAGATTCTCTCCTTGCAAAAACTGAAGAAAAGATTAGAGAGCGGGGGAGTTCTGACAAATTGGAAAAATTAAAGGTATTATTGAATGATACTGCGCGGGAAATAAGTAAAGATGATATAAATAAACTCAATAGTAATTTCAGGTTAATGGGAATCGGCGACAGAAAATATAAATCGCTTCATGAATATGATTCCATTCAACAACAATTGCCAACAAGTGAAAGAGATGGCTGGTTTACCAGGATATGGGCAGAAAAAGAATTAGAGATCAATGAAAAGTATAAAGATGATCCTTCATCATCCCTGGAAAAATTTACGGACATTTTTTTACATAAGTTGCCATACCTGTTGTTTATCTCTTTGCCATTTTTTGCGTTGATTTTGAAACTTCTCTACGTAAGGCGTAACTGGTACTATGCTGAGCATGTAATTTTTACAGTGTATCACTATATATTCAGTTTTTTATTGCTGCTTTTTATTTTTGGTTTTGATGCATTATCAGATTGGACTGGCTGGGGGGTATTTGATCTACTGATTGCACTTTCACTTTTTGCCTGGGCATTTTATTTATATAAATCGATGCGTCGTTTTTATGGACAGCGGAGATTTAAAACTATTGTCAAATTCTTTTTGCTAAATCTATTGGGTTTTGTTTGTATCGTATTTTTGCTCACTTTTTTTATACTATTTTCCATCTTTCAGTTATAACCTATTTCTATGAACGCTTCATTATTGGATGCATTTGGCAGGCTGGTTTCTATTATGGATGATTTGCGGGAAAAATGTCCCTGGGATAAAAAGCAGACCATTGATTCACTCCGGCAATTGACCATTGAAGAATTATATGAATTAACGGATGCAATTACAGAAAAGAATTGGAAAGGTATCAAAGAAGAATTGGGAGATATTTTGTTGCATATATTATTTTATTCCAAAATTGGCAATGAACAAAACCAGTTTAGCCTGGAAGAGGTAATAACGGGTATCAGCGATAAACTCGTTGCCAGGCATCCGCATATTTATGGTGATGTAAAAGTTCAAAATGAAAGTGACGTTGAACGCAACTGGGAGAAGTTAAAATTAAAAGAAGGTAATAAATCCGTATTAAGCGGCGTTCCTGCTTCTCTTCCTGCAACGGTAAAGGCAATGAGGCTGCAGGAAAAAGCCCGGCAAGTTGGATTTGAATGGGAAAGAAGAGAGGATGTATGGGAAAAAGTAGAAGAAGAAATGGAAGAATTAAAGGAAGCTGTGAATGAACAGGATGAACAAAAAATGGAAGATGAATTTGGCGATGTTATCTTTTCAATGATCAATTATGCACGGTTTTTGCGTATAGATGCGGAAAACGCATTGGAGCGCACCAACAAAAAATTCATCAGCCGATTTACACAGATGGAAGAAATTGCAAAGAAGGCAGGTAAAGATCTTCACCACATGACACTTGCTGAAATGGATGCACTCTGGAATGAAATTAAACATCAGCACAAAGAGTGAGATTTAATATTAGAAGCATATTGACCAGGAAGAGCAGCTTATTGATTATGGCTGTACTGATGTTTATTGTGTCTGTCTTACTGCAGCAATTTTTTTCACCCAATACAGGAATTAAAAAAGATCAGCAGAATATAGAAGCAAACCTGCATAAACAACAGCAGGACTTTTATAAGTTAATGACCGATACGGTTCTCTTACAAAAATTAGTTCAACGCACGGAGACACTGGAGGAATTTAAAGAGGTGCAGGAACTTAGTTACGGCGTTTATATTTATGCAGAATATTTTATCAATGATTACCAATTGGTTTTCTGGAACAATAAACTGGTAATACCCGAAAAACAAAGTTTCGAATTACCCGATGGTGTTTATTTTCAAAATCTGCTCAATGGAGATTATGTAACGGTTAAGCGTTCTATCAAACTCCCCGGCATGTCAAACCGGTTGATGATCTTTGGAATGATGCCCGTGAAGTTTCAATACTATATTGAAACCGATTATGCCCACCAGACATTTGCATTTAGCCGCGACATGGCTGAACGGATTCGCATTGCAGAAGAAAATGAGTTGACTGATTACCCTGTCAAATCGCTTGAAGGAAATGTCTTATTTTATTTGGAAAAAAGAATAACAGGTAATATTTCTCCTAATGATAACCTGTCAATGGCTTTTCGGCTGAGTGCACTGATTCTTTTATTGATGTTCATTCATTACACAGCTGAAAATATTGTTAAACAAAAAAATAATACCTGGCAGGGGATCGCTTTTTTAACAGGTTCATTGATCTTAATAAGGCTGTTCATTTATTTAATTCCTGAATTATTCAACTTAAGACAATTTGAATTATTTGATCCTACCATTTATGGTTCAACGAAAGTTTTTAATTCATTGGGCGATCTGCTGATCAATGCTTTATTGTTTTGTTGGATCGTTGTTTTTGCATGGTCCAAATTGGGGAATGTTAACTGGGAAATAAAATTTAAAGAATCTACCCGGTGGATCATCGGATTAACTTGTTTGTTTTTCCTGATTCTATCAACTTTTTTAATGGCAGGCATCATCCGGAGCCTGATCGCCGATTCCAGGATCTCTTTCGATGTAACGAATTTTTTCAGCTTAAATATTTATAGTGTTATCAGCTTTGCTGTCCTGGCCTGTCTTTCATTAGGATATTATTATTTTACGCAGTTGCTTTTCCGGTTCATCTTCCCTGTATTTGAAGGCAGACGGATATTAATTTATTTTGCCATTGCCATTTTAGGATTATTGTACATCAGTTTCCTGGCACCCGATAACCAGGTTCAATTTTATGTGCCGGTTCTTTTGTGGTTTGTAGTATTTACATGGCTTATCAGCCAAAAGGGTTTTGTGATCAATCGTTTTCGGGTAAACATTGCCGGTATACTATTCTGGATATTTATTTTTTCGTTTTCCATTTCAGCTATTATCCTAACGGAGAATAAAGTAAAAGAATTACAGGCAAGAAAAACGATGGCTGAAAAAATTGCCATGGAAAATGATCCTGCCAATGAAAAACAGATCAGCGTAGCCTTGACATACCTGGATAATGATTTCCTGTTAGCCAATTTTGACCGTTTCAGGGAAGAGCGCAGTAATAATGAATTAAAAGACAGTATCATCAATTTCAGTTATGAAGATTACCGCAACCGGTACCGGACCAGGCTATACGTATACGATGAAAATATGGATCCACTCTTTAATGATGATCCAACTTCATATGAAGCATTAAATAATATAGTGCAGGTACAGGCTCGACCAACCAATGTGCCTGACCTTTTTTATTATGAAACCGCTGTGGACCAGTTTACTTATATCACCCGCAGGCAGGTGACGGATATTGCTAACAATAAATTCCTTGGAACTTTCTTTATTATTTCCACACCCAAAAATTATGGATCAGATGTTTTATCGCCTGAACTTTTCAGGCAGATGAAACAGACCGATCCGGAAAGTTCCCCGATTTATTCCACCGCCATATATAATAAGCAGGTACTTATATCACCTTCTAACAAATACCCATTTCCAATTTATTTAAAGGATGAAGAGGTGCCCAAGAGTGCATTTGTTCAAAGAGTAAATGGAGAATATGATGAATTATGGTACCGTGGTGGTAACGAAAGGATCGTTATTGTAGCCCGTAAATCCAATTCATTTATTGAAACCATAACCTTGTTTTCGTATATTTTTTGTGCGTTTCTATTCATGGTTACTATTTTTCAACTGGCGTCCATGATCTTAAAAACACTGGTGGAACGTCGCAGTTTGAAAGATATCTGGCAAATGAATATTCGTACACAGGTGCACAGTACTATCATCTTTATCAGTGTGCTTTCATTTACCATTATTGGTATTGCAACCATTTCTTTTTTCATAAGCAGGTTCAACAGGAATAACAGTGAGAAGTTAAGCAGAACGATGCGCATCATGGTCAGCCAGATGGAAGAACAGGTTGCCCGTTATCCGCAATTGGATGATGTGGTAAAAATGTATGATTCTCTTTCTAATGATGATTTACAAACAACCATTGAAGGTGTTGCCCAGATACATGATGTAGAAGTTAACCTGTATGATCTGAATGGAAATCTTGTACTTACATCTACAGAAAATATTTATCGCAAAGGTGTGTTGAGTCCAAAAATGCACCCTGAAGCTTATTACCATTTAAACAGGTTAAGACAAATTCGTCATATACAGGATGAAGAGGTGGCTAACCTTTCTTACCTGAGTATATATGCGCCGGTGAGAAAAAAGAATGGTGAAGCCGTTGCTTATTTAAACATTCCATATTTTACTTCGCTGCGTGATCTTAACCAGGAGATATCAAACTTCCTGGTAACCATCATAAACCTGAATGCTTTTATATTTTTGATCGCAGGTGTTATTGCCTTATTCATTACTAACCGAATTACAAGATCATTTTCTTTGATCAGTGATAAAATGCGGGAAGTAAATATCAACCAAACAAATGAAGAAATTGAATGGCCACGGAAGGATGAAATAGGGGTGTTGGTTAAAGAATATAATAAGATGGTGGCAAAACTTGAATACAGTGCACAGGCCCTCGCCAAGAGTGAAAGAGAGGGTGCATGGCGGGAGATGGCGCAGCAGGTAGCGCATGAAATAAAGAATCCATTAACGCCAATGAAATTAAGTATTCAATACCTGCAAAAAGCAATTGATAATAACCAGGATAATGTAAAAGACCTGGCAAGCAGGGTAACCGATACCTTAGTTGAACAGATTGATCACCTTTCAAAGATCGCCGCTGACTTTGCACAATTCGCTAATATTGGTAATACAAAAATGGAGCGCATTGATTTGCATGAGGTGATAGATTCATTAAAGGATCTGTATAAAACCAATCCTGATATCAGCATTTCCTGGAAGCCTGTACAGCGAAATTCAATGGTGATGGCTGACAGGACTCAAATGAACAGGTTGTTTACAAACTTGCTTTCAAATGCTGCTGATGCCTGCGATGGAAAGGATAATTGCAGGATAGAAATTACAGAGACCCGCGCAAATGGCCAGGTGCAAATCAATATAACGGATAATGGAGAAGGAATTCCGGTAGATATGCAGCATAAAATATTTACACCCAATTTCACCACAAAATCATCCGGCACCGGCCTGGGACTTGCCATGTGTAAAAGTATTGTTGAACAGGCACATGGTCATATCTGGTTTGAAACTGAACAGGGGAAAGGCACTACTTTTCATGTTGTATTACCTGTTGCTAACTGATTCCTTTTCGTTTACGCGTCTCCGTTAAATAGGTTTCGAATTGGGCAAGGCTGAAACTACTCAAATTATTTTCTTTGGTTAATCCCGCTTTCTGTGCCGATAGTACGCCATACCGGATATCATCAAAACCTTCCAGGTCATGCGCATCAGGATCAATAGAAATCAAAACATTTTTATCCAGTGCATAACGTATCCAGCGCCAATCCATATCCAGGCGCCTTGGATGTGCGTTTAATTCAATGGCCACATGATTGGCTGCACATGCATCAATGATTTTTTTATGGTCAACAGGGTATCCGTTACGGCTTAGGAGCAAACGCCCTGTCATGTGTCCAAGGATGATTACATAAGGATTTTCAATCGCCTTAATTAAGCGGGCCATGGCTTTTTCTTCTGTCATTTTCAGGTTGCTATGAACCGAAGCGATGACGAGATCAAAGGTTGCCAGTATATCATTAGTATAATCAAGGCTGCCATCATTTAAAATATCACATTCAATACTCTTAAAGATTTTGAATGGAGTTAAGCGGTCATTCAGTTCATCGATATATTGATGTTGTGCAATGATCCTTTCATGCGTTAATCCTTTTGCATAAAATGCACTTTTGGAGTGATCAGAAATCACCAGGTATTCAAAGTTTCTTTTGATCAGTTCATTAGCCATTTCTTCTATTGTGTGAACACCATCACTCCAATTGCTATGGCTGTGAATTAAACCACGAACTTCTGTTTCGTTTAATGGTTTAGGTAACTGGTTTTTTTTAGCCAGTAAAATTATTTCCGGTTCTTCTCTTAAGTATGCGGGTATAAATTCAACACCTGCTTGTTGAAAGATGGATTCTTCACTTTCAAATGTTTTTTCTTTTAGTGGAAATTCCTGGTTCCAGGCTTCAAAAAAAGATTGGCTGCAACTGCTCGAAAATACCTGGTGAAAAAAATTATCATTCGCTGTAAGATGAATTTTAATTTCAACATTTTCAACTCCTTTAAACAACAGGTGATCCTCACTTTCCTGCATCAGTTCAAAATTGTTTGAAGTAAAAAATTCCTTTACGTTCAAAGGTGGGGCAGTGGTACACCATTCCAGCAAATCAATCGTTTCCATTTGCCTTCTTATTAAACCGGTTAGTTGGATTTGAAATGATTTGAGTTCCCTTTTTAATACCGCATCCATTTGCAGGGCATATTTTTCAATCTGTGAAAAAAGATAACTTCCCTGGTTGTTCATATAAAATTCTATCGCATTGCTGATGTTGGTTTGGGTTTTTTCACCAAATCCTTTATACAATAAAAGCCGGTTTTCATTGCATGCATAAAGCAATTCGCCAAGGCTTTCAATCTCGAGTTGTTTCCAAATGACATTAATTTTTTTGGGTCCGATACCTTTGATGTTCATCATTTCTAAAATGCCTGGCGGTGTTTTTTGAATCATTGTTTTTAGTGCAGGCAATTCACCGGTATCTAATATTTCAATGATTTTTTTGCCGGTACTTTCACCAATTCCTTTGAAAGAAAATAATTTTTCGCGGGGAATATCGCGGATGGGTATTTCGATCTTTTCTATGTTAAATGCGGCAATTGAATAAGATTTACTTTTAAATGAGTTCTCTCCATGTACATCCATCAACTTAGCTAAAAGAGAAAACTGATCTGCGATTTCATAATTTTCCATAATGCAAATTAATATCATTGAAGGAAGGGTATAAAAAGAAAAAAGTCTCCCGGGGGAGACTTCGTGGTATTTTTTTCAAAAAGTGATTACTACTTTTTTGCAGCTTTCCTAGGAGCAGCTTTTTTAGCGGCTTTCTTTGGAGCGGCTTTCTTAGCGGCTTTTTTAGGAGCAGCTTTCTTAGCAGCTTTCTTAGCAGCTTTTCTAGGAGCAGCTTTTTTAGCAGCTTTCTTTGGAGCAGCTTTTTTTGCAGTTGCCATGTTTTTTTGAATTTAATGGTTAGTAAAATAAAATACTCGACAGTAAAAATAATTTTTTTATTTAAACTGTCAAAATATTTTAAAAAAAACTAAGCTGTAGCTTCTGCCTCAGAAATTGAAACGAAAGTTCGGTTGTTTTTTCCTTTGCTAAATTCTACAACACCATCAGCCAATGCAAACAAAGTAAAATCTTTTCCTACACCAACATTTTTACCAGGATGGTAAACGGTGCCTCTTTGGCGAATAATAATGTTACCAGTAATAACTGACTGACCACCGAAGATTTTTACGCCAAGTCTTTTACTTTGCGAGTCGCGGCCGTTTTTAACACTACCTTCTCCTTTCTTATGTGCCATGATAATTTAAATTTGATTTGTTGAAATTATAATTTACGGTTATAGCTTACCGTTAATTATGCGATGTCCGTTACTTTGATCTTTGTATATTGAATACGGTGACCCAGTTTTTTACGGAAGCCTTTCCTTCTTTTTTGTTTATAGGCAATGACCTTATCTCCTTTGATATGATCTACGATCTCTGCCTGGATTTTAATCTTTACCGCATCACCAACTGAAAGTTTCCCATCATTATCGGCTAATAACACTTCGGTAAATTCTACTTTATCGCCAGCATTACCTTCCTGGTGAGGAACGAATAAAGTCTGGTTTTTTTCTACTTTAAATTGCTGTCCGGCAATCTTAACTACTGCGTACATAATTTCTGAAATTAGGGATGCAAAGGTAAGGGTAATAATTTAACTGGCAAAAGGATTGTAAAACTTTCATTAACATCATTCAAGCACTAATCCTGTTCCAGTATATTTGTGTGCTTTTAGCCAACCCGGCTACCCCGCCATATATATAAATATGAAATTAAAATCACTATTTGCCAAGCCATTTGCTTCCTACATATATAATAAAGTACGTAAAAGCCTGAGTACAGCCGTTGAAGACCAGGATTTGATTTTTAAGCAATTGATCAAATCCGGAAAAATGACTGATTTTGGCAAAGATCACGGATTTGATGAAATATCCGGTGTTGATGCTTATCGGAAAGCAGTCCCTATCCGGGATTATGAAGCTTTTAAACCATATATAGAAAAAATTAAGCAAGGTCGCCATAATGTACTTTGGAAAGGACAGCCGATA
The DNA here is from genome assembly GCA_946885335.1 of uncultured Chitinophagaceae bacterium. The sequence continues at coordinate 6,290 of CAMPGG010000002.1, read as the reverse complement.
TATTTTGCCAAAACCTCTGGCACCACCAGTGGTGTAAAGTATATTCCCATTACCAAGGATTCCATACCCAATCATATTAACACTGCCCGCAATGCTTTGCTTTGTTATATGGCAGAAAGTGGTAATAATGCCTTTGCTGATGGAAAAATGATCTTTTTGTCTGGCTCCCCGGTTTTGGAAAGGGTCGGAAATATTCCAACCGGTCGTTTAAGCGGAATAGTAAATCACCATATACCCAGTTATTTAAGAAAGAACCAGCTGCCATCATATGAAACCAACTGTATCGAAGACTGGGAATCAAAACTTGACCAGATAGTTAAAGAAACGGTTGATACCAATATGACATTGATCAGCGGTATTCCCCCATGGGTGCAAATGTATTTTGACCGGCTAATAGAATTGAAAGGGAAAAAGATCAAAGACCTGTTCCCTGATTTTTCAGTCCTGGTCCATGGTGGTGTAAATTTTCAACCATATAAAAAAAGGTTATTTGAAAGTATTGGGAAAGAAGTAGCGGCAATTGAAACCTTCCCTGCCTCGGAAGGATTTTTCGCATTCCAGGATTCACAACATAAAGACGGTTTACTGCTGAATACCAATAGCGGCATCTTTTTTGAGTTTGTGCCGGCCAATGAAATATTCCAGGAAAACCCAACAAGGCTTTCTTTATCAGAAGTTGAAGTAGGGGTTAATTATGCATTGATAATCAATAATAACGCAGGATTGTGGAGTTACAATATTGGTGATACGGTTAAGTTTGTTTCATTAAATCCATATCGTTTGGTTGTAACAGGGAGGATCAAACATTTTATTTCTGCGTTTGGCGAACATGTGATTGGCGAGGAGGTGGAACAAAGCCTGATGGAGGCTGCCGCGGAAGAAAATGTCCGGATAACGGAATTCACCGTAGCGCCGGTCATAGGGAGTGATGGCTCACAATCCTATCATGAATGGCTGATAGAATTTGAAAAGAACCCGGAAGATATGAGCCGGTTCGCTTTAAAAGTAGATCAGCATCTCCGGGATAAAAATATTTATTATGATGACCTGATCAGGGGAAATATATTAGCGCCATTAAAAATAAACCCGGTTAAAAAGAATGGATTTATTGATTATATGAAATCCATCAATAAATTGGGCGGTCAAAATAAAGTGCCGAGATTGAGTAATGACCGGGTGGTTGCAGACCAACTATCCCGGTGGACAGACAATTAATCAAATAACTTTTTTCAGGAATGAACAATGAACAAAATATTAAAAGGATAGCTATATTCGGATCAACGGGCTCTATTGGAACGCAGGCATTAGAAGTAATCGAGGCGCATCCGGATCTGTTTTCAGCGGAAGTGCTGACTGCCCGGCAAAATGATGATTTATTAATTAAGCAGGCTTTAAAGTTCAATCCTAATATAGTAGTTATTGGAGATGAGAAAAAATACCAGAAGGTAAAAGAAGCTTTAGCAGCTACCGATGTAAAAGTTTTTGCCGGAGAGCAAGCCATGGAAGATGTGGCCGCCATGGATGTTTATGATTTAATGATTGCAGCTATTGTTGGTTATGCAGGTTTAAAGCCTACACTTTTAGCCATTGAAAACGGGAAAGCAGTGGCACTGGCAAATAAGGAAACCCTTGTTGTGGCTGGTGAGATCATCATGCAAAAGGCAGTTGAGCATCGGTCACCAATAATTCCTGTAGATTCCGAGCATTCTGCCATTTTTCAATGCCTAGTTGGTGAAACCCGTAATAAGGTTGATAATATAATATTGACAGCTTCAGGTGGTCCATTCCTGGGTCGCAAACCCAATTACCTGGTGAATATAAAAAGGGAACATGCCTTGCAGCATCCTAACTGGAGCATGGGTGCAAAGATCACGGTTGACTCCGCTACTTTAATGAATAAAGGGTTGGAAATGATTGAGGCACGATGGTTATTTAATTTAAAACCTGAACAAATTAAAGTGCTGATTCACCCTCAAAGTATTATCCATTCCATGGTTGAATTTGAAGATGGAAGTGTAAAAGCACAACTCGGATTGCCTGATATGAAGCTGCCCATTCAATATGCATTATCGTTTCCCCGCCGGCTTTCTAACAGCTATCCAAGACTTGATTTGAAAAAAGTCGGCACCCTGACTTTTGAGGAACCGGATATCAGGACTTTCAGAAATCTTGGGCTGGCGATAGAAGCATTGAATAAAGGTGGTAATCTTCCCTGTGTTTTAAATGCAGCTAATGAAATTGCCGTTTTTGCTTTTCTGCGAAACAGGTTAGGATTTTTAGATATGACAGATGTAATAGAAAAAACGATGGAACAAATTCCATTTATTGCAGAACCAACCCTGGATGATTATAGTGCAAGCGATGGCGAAGCCCGCAATTTTGCAGCAGACCTGATAAGGTTATAAAAATACCTGCTCATTCATATTTTCTAAATAATTGATAAAGCTTCAGATGGATATTTAATTTAACTGATATTTGCGGCTATATTTTTCATAAAACAATCTGGTAAGGATCAAATTAACCTATGTATTTTTTAGCAATTAACTGGACCGCTTTCGCAAATAACCTTGGACAATTTATTCTGGCTTTTTCTATATTAGTCGTGTTACATGAACTAGGGCATTTTTTACCTGCCAAATGGTTTGGATGCAGGGTAGAGAAGTTTTTCCTTTTTTTCAATCCCGGATTTTCTCTTTTTAAAAAGAAAATTGGAGAAACTGAATATGGTGTTGGTTGGGTACCATTAGGTGGTTATGTAAAAATTTCCGGAATGGTAGATGAGAGTATGGATAAAGAACAAATGAAATTACCTCCGCAACCCTGGGAATTCCGCAGTAAGCCAGCCTGGCAAAGGTTGATCATCATGCTGGGTGGTGTGATCGTAAATTTTATACTTGCCTTGATCATATTTGCAGGGATCCTTTTTGTTTGGGGTGAAGAAAGATTGCCTGCCAAAAATCTATCATATGGTTTAGCCGCTGATTCGCTTGCTACATCAGTGGGTCTGCAAGATGGAGATATGATAAAATCTGTGAATGGTGAACCAGTAGTGTATCTCAATACCTTACCAAAAAGTTTAATGCTGACAGAGGCACTTACTTTAACGATCAACAGAAATGGCAGGGATACTACTATAAAATTACCGGAAGGAACCATTTCAAAATTAACCAAGAACCAGCGCAGTAATTTTGTATCACCACGTGTACCCGTCATTGTTGATAGTGTTGGCGAATCTGCAAAAGTGTTAGAAGGAGAACTAAAAAAAGGTGACCAATTAATTGGAATGAATGGTCAGTCTTTTATGTTTTATGATGAATTTGATGTAATCAAAAAAGAAAATACAGGGAAAGATGTTCAACTGTCCATTTTAAGAAATAATGATACAGCGTACGCTAAAGTAAAAATAAATGAAGATGGAACGGTAGGATTTATTGCCCGCAATCCTGGTGAAATTCTGGGAACCGAAAAAATAGAATATACATTTTTAGAAAGCATACCCGCTGGTGCCAAATTCGGCGTTGACCGCTTAAAAGATTATATGGAAGGCATCCGCTTGCTTTTTGTTTCTGAGGAACATAAAGTGCAGGATAACCTGGGCAGCGTAGTTAGTATTGGAAAAATGTTTGGAGGTTATTGGGACTGGCAGCGTTTCTGGACCATGACCGCTTTGTTCTCTATCATCCTTGCATTCATGAATATTTTACCTATACCTGCATTGGATGGTGGCCATGCATTGTTTACTTTATATGAAATGATCACCGGTCGTAAACCAAGCGACAAATTCATGGAGTATGCGCAAATGGTGGGTATGGTATTGTTATTAGGATTGATGGCATATGCGTTGGGGTTAGATATATGGAGACTTTTTAAATAACTTAAAATTTAAAAGTTAAAAGTAAAAAGTTGCGTGATCATTTCTTGATACCTTTTTTAGGTTTCTTTGACTTTTGATGAGGCTTTAATTTCGTAAATTGCAGATTGCTTTGTAAGTAAAATTCAAAAGTGAAAAGTTCCTTAGCTCAATATTGTTCTGAACGATGAAGTGAGTGACACAACAGGCGATGATAGAATTAATGTTGCTGGTTAACAAATTGAAAATGTAAAATTCAAAATGTAAAATGAAGAATCGGCTTGCCCTTATTTTTACTTTTTACTTTTGACTTTTAACTTCCCACGGGGGTGTTTGGTTTTGACAGCGTAGATCTTTGAAAGTGTAAGCATGCCGGGCGTTGCGTAATTAGCCCGATAATCTGAATACGAAAAATTCAAATGGCAATACTCAGTATGCCATGGCTGCCTAATCAGTGATTAGCTAGTCATTAGGGCCGCTTGAGCAGGTTGTTCTGTTACCATGCTCCGCCGCCGACTCAACAAACAAAACAGGATGCTGTAACCGAAGGCTGTGACGGTTACTTAAGAATATACAGCTAAGGAGATAATCGGTCGTTCGGTTTTCCAGTTATTTCCCGACACTACAAACCGGAATAAGCATGTAGAAAGCTTTTGACGAATATGTTTGGACACCGGTTCGACTCCGGTCACCTCCACTTTTTTGATTGTCAACTCTTACCGAATGCCTGAAAGTCCTTGATTTTCAGGCATTTTTGTTTTCTGACTTTGTCAAATCACATCAAAAAACACCATATCCTGGTGAGTGATTCGGTGAGTCATAAAATAAAAAAAAATGACTCACCGAATGGCTTGTAACAGATTGATCTACAACATGTTCAATCGATGAACATCAAGTTTGAAAATGGAAACTAATCTAATTTTATAACCTCTAAAAGTTAGATTATGGTAAGTAAAACATTTGGTTTAATCTTCTACCTTAAAAAACCCCGTAATTATGTTAAAGGTGCTGTGCCTATTTATATGCGCATAACCGTTGATGGAGCCCGAACGGAAATTTCTTCAAAGCGTGTTTGTGAAGATCCGCAAAAATGGAATTCACAGGTCGGGCGAATGATAGGCATCAAAGAGTCTACTCGCTGTTTAAACTCATTTCTTGACAGTTTACAACAAAAAGTATTTACGGCCTATCAAAGTTTGCTTCATTCGGATGAAGTTATCACACCTGAGAAATTAAAAAATAAAGTTCTAGGGATAACAGAAAGAGGACGGATGATTATAGAAGTCTTTCAGCAACATAACGATCAAATGAATGCACTTGTTGGGCAGGAATACGCCATATTAACCGCGCGGCGTTATGCTACCACACTTCAACATACCCGGGAATTCATCAATTGGAAATTCAGAGTCTATGACATTGAAATCAATAAACTTAATTATGAGTTTATTGCTGATTTTGAATTCTATCTTAAAAGTGTTCGCAAATGCGGGCATAATTCTGCAGTTAAATATCTTTCGAATTTCAAAAAGATTGTTTTGCAATGCGTTAAAAAAGGATGGTTGCCTAAAGACCCATTTTATGGATTCAATATGGCGACGAAGGAAGTTGTCAGAGATATTTTAACTCAAGATGAACTTCAACGCATCTGGCAAAAACAATTTAAGACAGAGAGACTTAAAGTTACTCGTGACATTTTTTTATTTAGTTGTTATACCGGACTTGCTTATGTTGATGTACATCGACTAAGTCGTTCCGACATTGGCATTGGCGTTGATGGACAGCAATGGATATTTTCTACAAGACAAAAAACTGAGACGCCTTTTAAAATTCCTCTGTTACCGATTCCTCTGGAAATTTTGCACCAATATAAAGATCATCCCCACTGCTTGGTTAATGAACGTCTCTTACCGGTGTGGAGTAATCAAAAGCTAAATGAGTACTTAAAAGAGATAGGTGAACTTTGCGGAATTTCTAAGAAGCTTACATATCATATGGCCAGGCATACTTTTGCAACTACGGTGACTTTGAACAATGGAGTTCCTATTGAAACAGTAAGTAAAATGCTTGGACATAAAAATATAAAAATTACTCAACGATATGCAAAAACACTTGATAAGAAGATTAGTGAAGATATGCTCGAGTTGAAGCATAGATTAAATAAAATTTAAGTGTGCAGTAACTCGTGGAATTTTTCATCCGGACATTATCCTTAGTTGATATCTATATTAAACACATGGAATCTATCTGTCCTTTTGATGATTTGTTTAAACAAAATAAAAATAAAGGCCTGCACTTATGTAATGCAGGCCTTTAACTATTGCTTGGTTAAACAAGTAATACTTCCTATGTCAGCTTCACTAAATATTAATATACATGTACAAAACAGAGCAAAATGTTTTAATTTATTCCGACTGTTTTTTACTTTTAAACTCCATTGCGT
>CAMPGG010000001.1 GCA_946885335.1 uncultured Chitinophagaceae bacterium | reverse complement strand
GATTGATATGAAAGAATTGAATAGCTGGATTGAAATCGATCCCAAAGCTGCAGGGAAAATGATCAGTGCAATTGACGGAAAAAAATTCAAAGGAAGACGCATCCGGATGAACGATGCCAATTCAAGATAATCGGGTAAAATAATTTATAGTTAGTTATTTGAATCCGACTCCTGTAAAACATCAATATTTTAAAAATGCAACAACAAACAATCGAACAAAAAAAAGCAATCATGGACGTGTGGAATAAACGTCCACTGATCATCAGTGGACCCTGCAGCGCTGAAACCGAAGAACAGGTACTGGCTACTGCAACTCAACTGGCTGCAACCGGAAAAGTAGATGTACTTCGTGCCGGTATTTGGAAACCGCGTACCCGCCCTGGCAGTTTTGAAGGTATTGGTGCAAAAGGTTTACCCTGGATGGCGCAGGCAAAAAAGCTAACTGGTTTACCTATTGCGGTAGAAGTGGCTAATGCCAAACAAGTTCAGGATGCTTTGCATTTTGATGTTGACATTTTATGGATTGGTGCACGTACAACTGTAAATCCGTTCAGTATACAGGAAGTGGCCGATGCATTAAAGGGAGTTGATGTCCCGGTTTTGATCAAAAATCCCATCAATCCTGACCTGGAATTATGGACAGGTGCGGTTGAAAGAGTAGCCAAAGCAGGTGTAAAAAATATTGGATTGATTCATCGCGGTTTCAGTTCATATGGTAATACGGAATACCGGAATGCACCTATGTGGCACCTGGCCATTGAAATGAAACGTCGTAACCCGGGTATGCTGATGATCTGCGATCCTTCGCATATTTGCGGTCGCAGGGATATCCTGGCAGATATTAGCCAGAAAGCTATTGACCTTGATTTTGATGGGTTGATGATTGAAAGTCATATTGATCCTGACAAAGCCTGGAGTGATGCAAGTCAGCAGGTAGTGCCTGAAAGACTGGCTGAAATTATTTCGGGTATACAATGGCGTTATGAAACCACTACTGAAAAAGAATTTTTGTATGCGCTTGAAAAATTCAGGGAGCAGATCAACCAGATAGATGATGAATTATTGTTGCTTATTGGTCAGCGTATGAAGATCGCTGATATGATTGGTGAGTTTAAGAAGAATAACAGTATAACCATTCTGCAAACCAATCGTTGGAATGAGATTTTAGAAAGAGCTTTTAAAAAGGGCGAAGGATTAGGACTGAGTAAAGATTTTATTACAAAGTATTTTGATGCCGTTCATATGGAAAGCATCAATCACCAGAATAAGATTATGAACAGCTGATTATATTCACCATCAATATTTCTAATTTAAAAGCAGGCAGCTTATTGTTTTCTCAGGATTATGAAGAAAGTTAGTTTAAAGATCGGGCAGCATTCCACACAATACATATTTGACGCATCCTTCCAGCTACTTGGAAATTTAGTTGATTTTAGCAATACCGTTTTTATAACGGACGATAACATTTTTGCAAAACACAAATCAAAATTCAAAGGGCATAATGTCATTGTACTTAAACCGGGCGAAGAGTTTAAAGTGCAGGCTACAGTTGATGCAATAATTGGACAACTGATTGAAATGGGTGCCGATCGTAAAACCTGGTTAGTTGGAGTGGGAGGTGGTGTGATCACGGATATTACCGGTTATGTAGCTGCTATATATATGCGGGGAATTAATTACGGTTTTGTACCCACAACTGTTTTAGCTATGGTAGATGCAGCCATTGGTGGTAAAAATGGTGTGAATGTAGGATTGTATAAAAACCTGGTAGGTGCCATCAGGCAACCGGAATTTCTTTTGTATGATTTTTCGTTCCTGAAAACATTACCCAAACATGAATGGTCAAGTGGCTTTGCAGAGATCATCAAACATGCATGCATACACGATGCAGCCATGTTCAGGCAATTAGAAAAAAATACGCTTTCATTTTATAAGAAAAACCCGGCAGCCATGTCTGTCCTGGTTAAAAGAAATGCATTACTCAAATCAGAGATCGCCCGTACTGATGAACATGAACAAGGCATTCGCAAAATGTTGAATTTTGGTCATACGCTCGGGCATGCATTAGAAAATATTTATGAATTAACACATGGCCAGGCTATTTCCATTGGAATGGTTGCAGCTTCCATGGTTTCACAAAACCTTACAGGGTTTAAAGAAACCTCTCGTGTAATGTCGCTCCTGAAAAAATACGAGCTGCCTGTTTCTGCAGCATACGATACAAAAAAAGTATTTTCTTTAATGAAGATGGATAAAAAGAAAGACAAGAATAATATCAATTATGTATTGTTGGAAAAGATAGGCAAAGGAACCATTCAACCCATACCGGTAACCCAATTGGAAGACATGATAAATGATCTTCAATGATAGCGGTCATTTCACCATCAACTGTCTCGGGAGTAATTCAATCTCCAGCTTCTAAAAGTTCTATGCAACGGGCATGCGCAGCTGCAGTTTTATCTGTGGGTACATCGGTCATTAAAAATCCGGGACATTCAAATGACGATAAAGCCGCTATCAAAATGATCCAGGACCTGGGTGCAAAAGTTGAAATACTGCAGGATGGAAGTTTGAAAGTTACCAGTAATGGTATTCATCCCGTTTCTCAACAGGTTAATTGCGGAGAAAGTGGTTTGGGTATCCGAATGTTTGCTCCCATCATTGCATTAAGTGATAAATCAATCAATATCGAAGGCGAAGGAAGTTTGTTGAAAAGGCCGATGAATTTTTTCGACGAAGTCTTTCCGCAACTTGCTGTCAAAATCCAGTCAAACAATGGTTTTTTACCAATAAATATCCAGGGGCCATTAAAACCTGTAAATATTTCTATTGATGGATCACTCAGTTCGCAATTTCTCACCGGGTTACTGATGTCATTTTCGGCTGCAGATGCCAGTGATATTACCCTAACTGTAAATAATTTAAAAAGCCGTCCTTATATTGATCTTACTTTAGATGTTATGAAACAGTTTGGCATGAAGCTTCCTGTTAATAATAATTATGCATCTTTTTATTTTCCTGTTTCAGCATCTCCCAAAATAAATATTGACAGGGAATACACGGTTGAAGGAGATTGGAGCGGAGGCGCTTTCTTATTGGTTGCTGGCGCTGTTGCAGGAAATCTGGAAGTGAAAGGGTTGGATATTGCTTCCGTACAGGCTGATAAAGCAATATTAAAAGCATTGGATGATTCGGGTACAGGTATACGTTATAACGATGGTATATCTATTCACCGCAAAGCAAACCAGCCATTTATTTTCGATGCGGAAGATTGTCCCGACCTGTTTCCACCATTGGTAGCCTTAGCAGCTCATTGTAAAGGACTGAGTCGCATAAAAGGTGTGCATCGACTAACACACAAAGAAAGTAACCGGGCCCAGACTTTACAGGAAGAATTTGGTAAAATGGGTATAAAGACCTGGTTCGAAAATGATGAAATGTTTATTGAGGGTGGCGGTGAAATTAAAGGTGGAACTGTTCATTCACATCATGATCACCGGATCGCTATGGCATGTGCTGTTGCTGGCTTAAGTGCCAATTCTGATGTAATAATTCATGAAGCAGATGCTATCAATAAATCTTATCCTGATTTTTATACTGATTTGCAAAAAATAGGCGCTTCGGTAAAAACGGATCATCAAGCTTAGTCTTCTTTTTTAACTTTGATAGAACCAGCATTTTTAAATTTCTTTTTATGAATCAATTTGGCCGGTTATTTCGTATTTCCATTTTGGGCGAATCACATGGTGAATGTGCAGGATTACTGGTTGATGGTTGCCCAGCCGGTTTATCTTTATCTCAGGAAGATTTTAAGATCGATATAGATCGTCGCAAACCTGGTGCAAAAGGTACCACTCCGAGAGTGGAGGATGATATTCCATTATTAAAATCGGGGATTTTCAATGGAAAAACCACCGGTGCGCCTTTGCTTATTTTATTTGAAAATAAAAATACCCGTTCACAGGATTATGAAAAAAAACGGGATTTTCCAAGGCCCGGTCATGCTGATTTTGTAGCCCATAAAAAATTTGGCGGGTTTGAAGATTATCGTGGTGGTGGTCATTTCAGTGGTCGCCTGACCGTTGCATTGGTTGCAGCTGGCGTAATTGCAAAAAAAATATTAGCTACTGCAAAAGATAATATTCAAATCAAAGCGTCAATTACAGAAATTGGTGGTGAAACAGACCAGGAAAAAGGGTTACAAAAAGCTATTGATGCTAAGGACAGTGTTGGAGGAATAGTTGAATGTAAGGCTTCAGGTTTAGCCACTGGTTTAGGAGAACCTTTTTTTGATTCTTTAGAATCGTTAATCAGCCATGCCGTTTTTGCCATACCGGCTATCAGGGGAATAGAATTCGGAACTGGTTTTGCAGCCGCCAACATGTTTGGCAGCCAGCACAATGATTCTATAATTAATATGGATGGAAAAACGGAAACAAATCATGCAGGAGGAATTGTGGGTGGTATTTCAAATGGCAACGAAATAGTTTTCCGGGTGGCAGTAAAACCAACATCTTCAACGCCACAAAACCAGCATACGCTTAACTGGCATTCTGGTGAATTGGAAACATTTTCCGTAAAAGGACGACACGATCTTTGTATTGCCCTAAGGGTACCTGTTATACTGGAGGCTGTCACCGCAATGGTGCTTGCCGATGCCATGTTACTTGAACAGCGTGTTACCAGGATTCTATAAATTAATTTTTTTCAATTGCCTGGGTTGCAGGTTCAAAACCTCAAAACGCTTTGGCCAAAGCAGGTGGTAATGCCACCATTCTGTTTCCAGTGGTATAAAACCATGCTTTTCCATTATGCTTTTCAATAATTCCCTGTTCTTTAAAACTTGCTGTGGTAATTGTTTAAATGAATGATGTGCCGTATCAGAAAAATGATCATACCCTGTTCCCATATCCAGTTCTTTACCTGTGGCCAGATCAATAATAGTTAAATCAACAGAAATCCCCCTGTTATGTCCTGAGCCTTTTGCCGGATTTGCGACATACCGTTCATCACGAATCAGATCCCACATTTTTACGGTTACATCATAAGGTCTATAGGCGTCAAAAATTTTTAATCCCAATCCCTGTTTGTTCAAAGCAGATTGAACTTTAACTAATGAATCTGCTACTGGTTTTCTTAAAAAAACTTCAAAGGATTGCGGATATAAAATTTCACCGGTAAAATTATTTGATGTAGCATAACGTATATCCATCACCGCTTTGGGTAGCAATTTTTGGACGGCAACCATCATATTATTTGCATCGTTTTTTACAGTTTTGCGGTATTCCTTTAAGCTGTTTATGACTTTTAATTCCTGGCCATAGATATAAAAACTACATAAGAGAAAACACGTAGAGAGCAAATTGCGCTTGTTCATACTGTTTATATTGGTTTATCATTGATACAAATCAACGATTGTAATAATTTATAAAGTTCTTGATTGTATAATACTGCATATTTAAGGTATACTTAGTATTTATCCGTTGCTTCTTAGCATTTGATAGTTTAAATTTGCTGGTATCGAAAGTAACACAAAAGACATCTGATTTGTCTTTCAATATAGAGGTTTAAAGTTTGTTACCAGGCACTCAGCCAGTTTTAAGTTTTTCCTCAGGGACCATTGCTCCGGCAGATTCAGAATAAGTGCAAAGTAAGGAGCTGATTAACGGTCTAATTTATTAATTTAAAATTGCATGCATGAAAAGATTTTTTTTACTGATTCTCTTATTTGCTCTAAGCGCTGGAAGTTTTTCCGCTTATAGCCAGGCAAAAAAAATCCCACCAACATTATTATATGGCACTGCAAGTTTTTATGCTAATAAATTCCAGGGCCGTAAAACGGCTAACGGAGAAATATACAGTCACTCCAAATTTACAGCAGCATGCAACCTGGTACCCCTGGGAACATGGATCAGGGTTACCAACCTTTCAAATAAAAAATCTGTACTTCTTAAAGTGAATGACCGGCTTCATCCAAAAAATAAAAGGGTGGTAGACCTCTCACTAACCGCAGCCCGCGAACTTAATTATATCAATGCCGGTTTAACCAAGGTTAAGGTGGAAGTTTTGGGGAAAAAGAAACCTAAAAAATAGCGCAGGAAAGATTAGTTTCCCACTTGTATAATATATTTCTGCATATTAATTGTAGACTATATTTTTGTGCCGCTAAAAATCAAACCCAAAACACTCTTTATGAAGAAAATTGTATTATCGTTGGTAACACTATGCATGTTTTCTTTTTCTTTTGCACAATCAACTGATTATGTCAGGCCTTCAGCGATCGGTATCAGCTTTTTTTTCAATGATTTTAATACTGCGCAACGTATAAGGACTTCTTCGCTTTCAAAAGTCATCAGCAATAAAGAATTTGCCAAACTAAATGAAATGGATCCGGGTATTGCCATTTCTTATTTCAAAGGATTAAAAAATCATATTGATTTTGCCGCAACACTTGGCGGATCATTTGTAAATTATCCTACACATACTTCCAATTCAGGTTCCAGCGAATTGCTATTAGAGGCTGACGCATCTTTTCAATTTAAATTAACTACAGAAAGATTTCTTCTTCAACCATATTTCAGCGCAGGTGTGGGAGCTTATAAATACAAAGTGTATTATGGTGCTTTTGTGCCGGTTGGTTTAGGCCTTAAATTAAATTTGTTTGATGAGGCCGCTATTTTTGTAAACAGTCAATATCGCATTCCAACAAATACAACGAGTGGATCATATCATTTTTTCCATAACATTGGAATTGCAGGTATTATAGGAAAGAAAAAGGAAGAGCCTGTAAAAGCCGTTGAAATTCCACAGGCAAAGGATACTGATGGTGATGGCATAATTGACGAAAATGATAAATGCCCGGATGTTCCTGGAGTTGAAAAATATGAAGGTTGCCCTGTTCCGGATACCGACAAAGATGGCATTAATGATGATGAAGACAAATGCCCTACGGAACCTGGTATAGCTAAATATAACGGTTGCCCTATACCAGATGCAGATGGAGATGGTGTAAATGATGAAGAAGACAAGTGTCCATCAGTTGCAGGTGTTGCCCGTTATGAAGGTTGTCCTGTTCCGGATTTTGATGGTGATGGTGTGAATGATGAAGAAGATAAATGTCCGCAGGTTGCTGGTATTGCTGCAAATAAAGGTTGCCCCGCCATTGAGGAAGCTGTAATTGACAAAGTAAATTACGCGGCGCAAAATATATTATTCGTAACCGGGAAATATACCCTTCAAAGTTCTTCTAATAAAGGTTTGGATGAAGTGGCAAAATTGCTTAATGAATCACCAGATCTTAAGATCACGATTGCGGGTCATACTGATAATGTAGGAGATGAAGCAAGAAATCAAACACTGAGTGAAAACAGGGCTAATACCGTAAAACAATATTTTATTAAAAAGGGAATTAACGAAAGTCGTATTACTGCCAATGGTTTTGGTGAAGGACAACCCATTGCTGATAATAAAACTGCCGCCGGTCGTACAAAAAACCGCCGGGTTGAATTAACAATCGGGTATTAAAATAATTGCCTTTTTAAAAATGATTAGCTCCTGGTAAATTGCCAGGAGCTTTTTTATTTAACCTCTGCGTATGATTAATCCTGCATGATAATTTCTGTTAGCGGCTGCATTATAATATCGACCACCAAAGCCATTAATATCATTCCCCAGGCTATACTTTTTATCTAACAGATTATCTGCAGCCAGGAACAGATCGATCATCCATTTTTCTGAAACCTGTTTTTTATAACCTGCTTTAGCATTCAGTAAAAAATAATCATCAGCCCTTGAACTATTGGCATCATTAAGATAAATGCGGTCACTGTAAAAACTATTCAGGTTGAAATAGAATCCATTATTCATTTGAATATCTGCCTGCAAAACAAATGTATGTGGTGCAACGCCTGGCAAATCATTTCCACTAAAATCATTATCAACCTGGGTAAATTCCTTGTATCTGAAAAAATATCCAGTGTATGCACCTGTTAAATCAAATGAATTAAAAAATGCAGATGGTGAATGTATAACCCGGTACACACCCATCAACTCAATACCTTTTTGTCTTGTACTTCCGGCATTGATAAAATAATCACCACCCGCTGCATCCCTGCGTTGAACGATGGTGTTTTTCATTTGGAAATAAAAGAAATTAGCTTCTCCATAAAAACGATTATTTTTTGTTGATGCCCTGAAACCTGATTCATAATTTATTCCGGTTTCAGGATTTAGATCAGCATTTATAACACCGCCACTTGGGAAAACTTCCGCTGTTGCAGGAGGTGAAAATCCCCTGGCAACACTGGCAAACAAAGAAAATTGATCGCCGAATTTTTTTAAAATTGCTAATCGGGGTGCAACCACATTTTTATATTGGTAAGATGAAGAAAATGGCGGATTGCCAAGGTTGTTTTCAATGGTTGTATTTGTATTGTTTAAACTGATACTACCCGAAACTATCCAATCCCGGGCTTGCCAGTTTAATTGGGTGAATAGAAAATGTTGCTGGTTATGAATTTCATCACTTGATTGCAACGAACCCTTCTTTCCTGAATCATTTAAAAATACTTTTACATTGCTGAAACTCTTTTGGTATTCAACACCCGTGTGCCAGGTCAGCTTTGATTGGGTAAAATCTTTTTGATATCGAAACAACATCCGTCCACCTGCATGTGGGATACTGGACTGTTCATAATTCCTGATGGTTGGATTTACAAGGTTTACAATCGATCCATAAATGGAAATTTCATGCTGCCAGTTTGTATTGATTTTATAAACATTATGTATGCCCGTTAGTATGGTTTGCTGATGTATGGCTGCTTTATTTTCAACCGGGCTTGGAACAAATGCAGTACCCGGACGTGACTGGCTGGGATCGTTATTAAATTCCGATAATGTTAGTGCCCCGGGTGTTTGATAATAAAGTTTGCCTGCCATTAAAAAAGCTGAAAGGGTATTGTTGTTTTTAACTATCCGTAAATCATAGGTAGCGGTGTTTCTTTCCATAGCCGAATGATTCCGGTATCCATCAGCCTTCTGATGCTGGAAAAAAACATGGTGTTGCAAACTGTCCTTTCCAACCTGTGCATCCGCATAAACCGAACGATACCCATAACTTCCCTGTGTAAAACCTGCTTCGATTGAATTTTCCATGAATCGGGGAATACTGCTGATCAGCATAACGCCGCCTGTTCCAGCACCATATAAACTGCTTCCGGGCCCTTTGATGATATCAATGTTTTTAAATTGTTGCGGAGATAATTGATTCATATAACTGATACCACCGGGCTCAGTATAAGGCACCTGGTTGTAATACAATTTTACATTCCGAACGCCAAATGGACTGCGTAACGAACTGCCTCTCATATTTAGCCGATAACTGCCGGGAGATCTTTCTTCCATCCGGATTCCTGGTACTGCATTCAGTGCAGGCAGGATAGATACCTGGCTGATCTTTTTTAATTGGGATGAATTGAATCGATGAACGGCTGCAGGTGTTTCTCTTATACTGGCATCCTGTTCATAAGCTTTGATGATCACTTCACCCAGGAGGAGTGTGTCTGTTTGGGTTTGAGCAAAAACGGAAATGATAAATAAACTAAAAAGGGTAGTTAGAATTGGTTTAAGCATGGGTTGGTTTTCAAATAAAAAAACCAAGTTAAAAAAAATCTTCGGGCTGAAGTGTAATATCTTGGGAGTTGCTATATTTGCCGCCCGGTCATTTGATTTTTAATATCAAACGACGCCCAGGTGGCGAAATTGGTAGACGCACTGTCTTCAGGTGGCAGCGTTCGAAAGGATGTGCTGGTTCGAATCCAGTCCTGGGCACAAAAAAGGCAATCATTTGGATTGCCTTTTTTTGTTTAATTTTTACTTCGATTACATTATCGAATTTTTCAGTAATTCATCTCCAATTCTTCTTTTTTTTCACTGGTGGCTGTTTGCAGTTTGCTTACACTTTCTGGTTCAATGATCACTTTCATCGCTTTTTCTTTTCCTGCATCACCAAATACATCATAAGCTTGCATAATATCATCCAGTTTAAAATGATGCGTGATTAACTTTTTAGGTTCCAGTTTTCCGGATCTAACATTCTTTAACAACATCGGTGTTGTATTGGTACTAACCAAACCGGTTGTGAGTGTTATGTTTTGGATCCAGAGTTTTTGAAGTTGAAAATCCACACTGTGCCCATGTACACCAACTACGGCTACATGACCTCCCGGACGAACGATGTTCTGGCAAATATCGAAAGTGGCAGGAAGTCCGACAGCTTCAATGGCTACATCCACACCATCTTTTGTTTCTGACATGATTTTTTGAATCACATCTTCGGAACCTGAATTGATTAGATCAGTGGCACCCAGTTTTTTTGCAGTTGCCAGCCTGTTATCATCCAAATCAACCATATAAATTTTTGCAGGAGAAAAGAATTGTGCTGTCAGTAATGCTGACATGCCAATTGGACCAGAACCAACAATTGCAACAGTATCACCAGGTTTTACATTTCCATTCAATACACCAATTTCATAACCGGTTGGTAAAATATCGCTCAACATAACGAGTGCTTCTTCATCAACGCCGGGAGGTATGGCATGCAAACTATTATCGGCATGCGGAATACAAACATATTCAGCCTGTGTGCCATTGATAAGATGTCCTAATATCCATCCACCATCTTCGCAATGTGCATACATTCCTTTTTTGCAATATTCACAACTGCCATCCGAAGTGATGCAGCTAATGATTACATGATCACCTTTTTTAAAATTTCTTACGGATGCACCTGCTTCTTCAACAATACCAACTCCTTCATGTCCCAGTGTAGTTCCTGGTTGTACGGTTGGTACCTTACCCTTAATAATACCCAGATCGGTTCCACAAATGGTTGTCTTGGTTATTTTGATAATTGCATCTGTTGGTTTATTAATTTTTGGGTAAGGAACTTCTTTTAATTCAATTTTACCCTGTCCGCCATAGACCAGGGCTTTCATTGTTGCTTTCATGCTAATAATATTTAATTGTTATGAAAAATAATTTCCGGTGTTCAAATAGGGGTGAATGTTGTAATAACCAGGGAAGTCATTGCGGAAAAACCAAAAATGGAATTGAATGATTATTCCATGTATTTTCCTTTTTATTGGGCTATGAAGTTCGATTCATATTATTCCGGGGAGAATGATCTCTATCACTGCTTGCAATGACAGTAGTTATTAATGTTAATTAAAGAATATATTCAGAAATAATTGAATTGTAGAGATTAAGAACAATTCAACTGCTTAATTTCCAATTCTTTTATTGAAATGTGCTTTACAGATCATAGTATTATGTTATAAACCTTCTCTTGCTCAGGCATTGGCGGAATAATGTGTTATCTTTACTGGGATACGGTGAATATTGGCATCATTCAACCGTTTAAATAAATTTTCTACACAATATTTAAAACAAAAATATTAATCATTTATGGCAGAAACCTGGGAAAAAAAAGAACGTAAAAAGAAAAAAGATCAAAAGAAAAAAGAGAAAGCTGAAAAAAAGCTGGAACGTAAAGAAAATAGTCAGAACGGCAATGCAGAAAGTATGTATGCATACCTGGATGAGAATGGTAATTTATCAGCAACACCTCCTGATCCCAAGAAAAAGATTGTGGTGAATGCGGAAGATATCAATATTGGCGTGCCCAAACACGAACCGGTTAATCCAGAAGACCTGATACGCAAAGGAATTGTTACTTTCTTTAATGATTCTAAAGGATACGGTTTTATTAAAGATATGGCGAGCCAGGAAAGTGTTTTCGTGCACATCAACTCTTTAACGGAACAGATCAAAGAAAATAACAAAGTAACATTTGAAGTTGAAATGGGACCAAAAGGTGCCAATGCTGTCAATGTTAAATTAGTGAAGTAATTCTACATTCATCTTTTTACATTTCCAGGTAATTCCTGTTATTAAATAATTTCAGCCTTACAAGCCAGCCTTGTAAGGCTTTTTAATTTTCCAGATAGGTGGATTCAGTTTCCCCGCTCAAGTACCCGGAAAATTGAAATTACGCAGGCTATTGTTTAACCTGGTTTTCCATATTATATTTACTTTTTACAACTTTTTACACCTGTCCATCACCGTAACCATGAAAAACATTTTTTTCTTTATTATCTCCATTGCCTGTTCTGGTAATTTATGTGCACAAACAGTTTTCTTTAAATCACATCAGGCATTTTCTTCAGAGCAGATGAAAGATTTTTATGCGTCTGTAAGCATAGAGGACGACATTGTTTTATTTAATGCGCCGGATTATAAACTGTATGCTTATGATAAAAAGAATGGCAGGTTAGATTGGTCTTTTGATCTTCAGCGAAAATCAGATATACCGCCATTTTTTGTAGCTGATTATATATGGGCAAACAGCAATGAAGGAACATTACAATTGAGTAAAAAGACGGGTAAATTAGATAAGGCACTCAGTTTTGAAAGAGTGGATACAAAACCAATAATAAAAAACAATATCGTTTATGCTACCGGTATTTATGATGGTGGCGTTTTATTCGCATATGAGATGAAAGAAGACTCTGTTCTCTGGCATCGGTTCCTGGCACATGGTTGTAGTGTAGAACCTTATTATTTGAATGAAAAAATCATCGCTAATGGAGAAGGAGACCAATGGCTTGATGTAACCTACAACGGTTCAATAGCCAGCGGGTGTGAAATGGAAGAAGGGGCTTTTCCTGAACAACTTCCCTGCATTAAAAGATTCCAGGCATTGACGCATGATCAAAAAGAAATAAAAGGAAAATTGGCTAAGAAAATTGAAGGTGATGAATATAGTCAGCCAGTCTTTTTTCATGCACCTAACCATACACTTGCACTGAATGATGGTAAATTATTTGTCATTGGAAATAAATTAAAATTGAGGTCGCAAATTTCATTGCAAAACCTTTCAGATAGTTTGCATGATTTTGATGCTGGCCAGATTCTTAAGGCTGATAAAGAGTTGGTTTGGCTGATGTATAATGAACACCTGCTTGTATTTAATTATATTAAAAAGAAACTGGTGAAGATGATTGACCTGCAAAAATGGGCTCCGCATAACCCGGTGGTGGATGATGACCGCTTATGGCTTATTTCCAGGAATGATGGATTACTTTATGGAATTTCAACCATTGAATAATTCAGCATATTTATTCGGATTGAAATAACTAAGTAGATTAAACTTCTACACTTTGTTTTGCTGCATAACGATAAATACTGTTATCCCAGCACAAATCTAAATCTCCCATAATAAATCCTGCAGTTATAGCAGCTTCTGTTATTTGATTAGCATGTTTTTCCTGGAAATTAAGATGAAAATTTCCATCATCACAAAGGTGAATAGTCATTGAAACATCTCCATCTGCCGGTATAAAAAAGATGACTGGTCTTCCATAAAAACCGGAGAAAAAAAATAAGGTCAGGATTTTTTTCAAAATTCCAGTATCTATCAAATAACCTCCATTCTTTAAATTTCTTCCCATAATTCTTCTAAAATCATTTCGTTTCTTAAAATTCTGAAATGGATAATTATCGAATGGTGTATGTAACATATCCAGGACAAAGAGCTGTTTTATATTAAGCGTTTGCAGAAATTGGTTCAATACTCCTGGTACTTCTTCAATATAAGTTTTCAAAGAAGATGTGCGATATACCAGAACGCCAAAATTGTTTACCGGATCATCAATAGCATGGTAATGCGTTAAATGATCGTAATATTTTGAGACGGTTGCAGCCTCTTTTGATACAGTCAAATCAAAATCATTCGCATAACCCTGTTGGATAGATGCAATAAAATTATCTGCAATAGGAGAGGAGCGAAAAATTGCATTCCGGGTCATCGGTTTTATCATGTAAGAAAATTAATAAGCATAAATCAATTCTAATAGAAATTAACAAGCTTATGGTTTACGATAAATTCACACGTAGGCAATTCATTTCCAATCGGGCTTAATATTTCTCTTACCGTATCATTATCAGCATCAGATGAAACCAGTATCGTTTTTAAATTTTTTAATGTATTTAATTTGATCAGTTGGTCAATTGTAATACTTGTTCCACCAATATGTAAAAGTTCAAGGCTGGTTATTTGGCTTAAATATTCAAGACTTCCATTGTTAACCAAGCTGCAGGATTTTAACCGTAGTTCTTTTAAACTTTCCAATTTTGTAAGATGTAAAATTCCTTCATTCGTTATTTCATTTTCATCCAGGTCAAGCATATTAATTGATCTCACAGCGGTTACCATCTTTTCAAGCCAGGTATCATCTATGCCTGCGTCCTTACATCGGAAATGATGAATATGCTCCGGTATTTTCTCCAGGTCACCAGGTAATCGGGCATAAAACAGGATACTTGCCCAAAACTTCTCTTCCTTTAGTTTTGCTAATTTTTTCTTTCTCAAATTTTAATGCTGGTTTTTTGATCAAATATATAGGTAATCAAATAACCTGGTCTGGCTTTGTAAAATCTAACACCATTAACCATTAAAAAATAATTATGTTATAAAAGTACTTGAATACTTTTATTTGTTATCTTTGGGGTATTAAATCATTTTTAAACTGAATTATATGCAAGCGGTGGAAGAAAAAATATTAAATGTAAGCCTGCTGGAACCTAGATTAAAACATCCTACAGTATTTAGCTGGTTTGATGCTTTGAGTGTTGGTGAATCATTTATCTTATTAAATGATCATGATCCTATCCCTCTTTTTTATGAAATGAAGGCTGAAAGGGGTGAAGTATTTAACTGGAATAAGATTGAAAACGGGCCAGAAGTCTGGAGAGTGGAAATTACAAAAACAGCCGGTGAATCAAAAGCGGTAAATGGGATAAAAGAAACAGAGAATAATGGAAAACAGGAAGATGAAATTTTTACATTGAATGTTACCACATTGGAGCCAAGGATGAAACATCCAACCATTTTTAAATATTTTGATGCATTAAAACCAGGACAAGCTTTTCGCATCTTAAATGATCATGATCCCAAGCCTTTATACTACCAAATGCTGGGTGAAAGAGGAAATACATTTACATGGGATTATCTTCAAACCGGCCAGTGGTTTATTGTGCAAATAAGAAAGAACGATGCTGCTTTGCAGGAAACGATGGGGGAGATTGCAACTAAAGATCTTCGTAAAGCTGAAGTCTTTAAAAAATATGGTTTGGACTTTTGTTGTGGTGGAAAGAAAACAGTAAAAGAGGCTTGCGAAGAAAAAGGATTAAATGTGGCACAGGTTGAAGCAGAATTAAACCAGGCTGATACAAATCCAACTTCCCGTCCTTTGCCATACAATGATTGGAGCATAGATTTCCTGGCAGATTATATCGTTAACACACACCACAGTTATGTACGTAAGTCATTACCTGACTTAAGAGCTTATGCAGCTAAAGTGGCGTCTGTACATGGTGATCGCCATCCCGAATTGCTAACAGTGAACAAACTTGTTACAGAAATAAATGAAGAACTTACCGATCATATGATGAAGGAAGAAACCGTTTTATTTCCATTCATTAAGCAATTGGTAAATGCAAAAAAAGACAACCAAAAATTAGCACCCGTTGGTTTTGGAACTGTTCAAAACCCGATCAATATGATGGAGCATGAGCATGAAGCAGTAGGAAACAACCTTGCTGTTATTCGTTCCATTACCAATGATTATGCAATACCACAGGATGCATGTGCCAGTTATAAATTATTATTTAAAATGCTGGAAGATTTTGAAGGCGACTTGCATACGCATATCCATTTAGAAAACAATATCCTGTTTCCGAAAGCTTTGAAACTGGAAAAAGAAAATTAAGTATCAGGAGATACAGGCACAGGATTCTCATCGAATGAAAATCAACTTTTTTTTGGTGAGAATCATGTGCTATATCCTGGTTGCGCCGGCTAAAATAACTGATATTGCCAGCAAAATTTAAACAACAAATCATGAAAAATACAGCAATCCTTTTGGTGATCATTTGCACATTGTGGGCCTGTAATTCTTCTACCAATTCGGATACAAATAAGGAAGAAACGGTTTCTGATACAATGATGAATGCACACGCAGATCATAACCAGGAGATGGTCGTTGAAGGACTTACCTTAAATAATAGTGCAAAATGGAATGGTGATGAGGCCACAAATAATAATGTGAAAAACCTGGAAGAAATTCTCCGGGAATTTGAAACATCAGCTCCACCGGCAATCTCAGATTATGTTACGCTTTCTAATAACCTGCAGGGAGGATTGGATAAAATGATAACTGAATGCCGGATGAAAGGTGCTGATCATGATGCATTGCATAAATGGCTTGAACCACTTATTGGTAAAGTAAAAAATTTAAAGCAGGTAGATAATGTGGAAGCGGGTGAAACTGCCACCCAGGATATTAAAGCGCATGTTAAGGTTTACCATCAATATTTTAACTAGAGATGACTATTAATGCAAATACAAAAATTGCTTCTATTTTAAAAAGCAGGCCAGATGCACTGGAAGCGATTATCAGTATAAGTCCACGATTTGAAAAACTTCGCAATCCTGTTTTAAGAAAACTGATGGCCGGAAGAACTTCGTTAGCAATGGCTACCAGGTTAGGCGGTTGCCAGCTAAAGGATTTCTTTACAAAATTAGCTCCGCTTGGTTTTGAAATTGATTCACAAGTAAAGCCATTAACCGATGAAAAAGTTCCTGTACCCACATTTATTACAGATCTCCGAAATGATCAATTGGTCACACTGGATGTAAGACCAGTCATTTCTTCCGGTAAGGATCCACTGAATATTATTTTAGAAAAGGTAAAATCAATAAACGCTGGCCAGGTGTTGAAGATCATTAACAGTTTTGAACCGACACCATTAATATTGATGTTACAGAAAAAAGGATTTGAAACCTATGCTGATAACATTAGTGAAGGATTGGTTGAAACTTATTTCTTTAAACCTTTCAGTGCTGAAAAGGAAACAGCTGTCGAATATGTGAAACCGAAGACGGGATGGGATGAAGTTTTAAAAGAATTCGCGAATAAACTGGTTGAAGTGGATGTGCGTAACCTGGAAATGCCTTTGCCCATGATGACCATCCTGGAAGCGATTGAAAATTTGCCCGGGGATAATGCCTTATTTGTATATCACAAAAGAATTCCTGTTTTCTTATTACCTGAATTAGCAGGTAAAGGTTTTGAATACAGGATAAATGAAATTTCTAACGGTGAAGTTCACCTGTTGATTTTTAAAGACAAAGATGTTACAATCTCCTGATACAAACGTAGGTAACAATACTTCACATAAAGTGGTAATTCCATTTTATGTGTATGCCGCTTTTTCCCTGCTTGTTGCCACCATCTTATTAATATTTACGACAAATGCTTTTACCCAACATTCTTTCCATCCACATACTTTGGCCATAACGCATACCATGGCACTAGGATGGGGAACCATGATGATACTTGGCGCCAGTCATCAATTAGTCCCTGTATTGATAGAGGGTAAATTATTTAGTGAATGGCTTGCTTATTTATCTTTCGCACTGGCGGGTGCCGGAATTCCATTATTGGTTTATTCATTTTTTACATTTAATCTTGGTTGGCCGGCATGGATTGGTGGTACACTGGTAAATGTTGCCATTTTATTTTATATCATCAATCTTGCTATAAGTATACTACAAAGCAAACAGGAAAATGTGCATGCTATTTTCATTTTTACAGCCGCAGCATGGTTATTTATAACAACGATGGTGGGATTATTTTTGCTGTTCAATTTTACCCTTTTAATATTTCCAAAAGATTCTATCCAATATCTTTCCTTGCATGCGCATTTGGGTATTGTAGGTTGGTTTTTGTTAATGATTATCGGCGTTGGCTCAAGATTAATACCCATGTTCCTGATCTCAAAATATAATAATCCAAATAAACTTTGGTTGATTTATTTTTTAATCAATGCAGGTCTCATCGTTTTCATTGTACAATTTATTTTCTTTCCAAACACTTTTAATTACTTGCTTCCAGTAGGATTCATTATAATTTCATTAGCCCTGTTTGCCCAATATTGTTACAGCGCATACCAACAACGCATTCGCCGGGCTGTGGATGAACAAATAAAAATTTCTTTGATTGCTGTATTGATGCTGGCATTACCCATTATTTTTCTCGTAATAATCCTCTTTGTATTATTAGCTTCTGCAGAAAATTCAGCATTGGTACTTTCCTATGGATTTTCTATATTTTTTGGATGGATCACAGCGATTATTTTAGGAATGACTTTTAAAACACTTCCATTTATTGTATGGAATAAAGTTTATCATAAAAAGGCGGGGTTAGGTAAAACACCAAATCCTAAAGATCTTTTTAATAATGTCGTTTTTAAAAATATGGGTGTTTTTTATTTGCTTGGATTCATTTTGTTTATTGCTGGTATTTTATGGTCTGATGAATTATTGAAAAAGATTTCTGCTTTTTTATTGATCGTAATGGCAGTTTTGTATAACTGGAATGTTTTTAAGATACTGCTGCATAAACCAGTTTCCTATGAATGAGATTACCAACCATGAAATAAAATGTTCTATTGCTTTGGCTTCTTTACGCCAGGTAATTGATCCGGAGATCGGGCTGAATATTGTGGATCTTGGTTTAATTTACCAGGTTGATTTTGATGAATTGAACGATGAAATATTTTTAACCATGACATTAACCACGCAGTTTTGTCCAATGGGTGAAAGTATTCGTGATGGTGCAATGAATGCAATGCAAAATTCTTTTCCCAATTATACTATTCACATTAACATTGTATTCGATCCGCCATGGAGTCACGAAAAAATTTCTGAAGAAGGCAAAGAATTTTTAAACCAATAATGTATGTTGAGTTATACCTGCAAAACTGCCGTTAAAGCTGTAATATTCCTGGCAATAAAACATAGTTCAGGAGAAAAGGCCGCCATACGTGAAATAGCTGAATACCTGGAAGCCAGTGAACATACTGTTGGAAAAATGTTGCAAACATTAGTAAAGCAAGGCGTAATAAATAGTCTGAAGGGCCCAACCGGTGGATTTTTCATGTCAGAAGAACAATTGGCCCAACCAATTTTTAATATTGTGCAGGCCATTGATGGCAACCAGGTATTTAAAGATTGCGGTTTGGGTTTAAACAAATGTTCATCTCTTCATCCGTGCCCTATTCATTATGAATACAAAGAAGCCCGGGATATAATTGAAAATCTTTTTCGAACAAAAAAGATCAGTGATTTATGTGAGCCTGTAAATAATGGACTGGCATACTTGTTTGGGTAATATGTTTTTACCTTTAAAGGAGGAAGTGAAAAATATCCGTGGATTACAAATTTGCAGTACATCAAGCTTAATATTTTTTTATGGAAAAGAAACCTATTAAACGGAATGAAAATATTGTAAAACTCTCCAGGGAGCATCATACCACTTTATTGTTTTGCTGGAAGATAAGGAATGGGCTAAAACAGGGGGCTGAAACAGGCAGGATCATTCAATATGTTCATTACTTTAGAGATACACATATGTTACCTCATTTTAAACAGGAAGAGGAAATATTATTTGCACCCGTAAAAGACAATATGGTTCAAAAGGCTATAGAAGATCATACGAATATTCTGCAGCAGGTTGAGCTGCTTGAAAAAGATGGAACAAATATTGAAAGCAAATTAATGAACCTGGCTGATACAGTGGATAATCATGTACGTTATGAAGAACGCGAATTATTTCCGCACCTTGAAAAAATTCTCAGTAATGATCAACTGGCAGAAATTGGGCAGTTAATGAAGGAAGATGAAGATCATCCGGATGACTTTGCAGATGAATTTTGGATCAGGAAGTAATACAGTTGTATGAATATTTATTCTTTAAAAAGTATTTATGAATATATCTGACAATCTTATTCTCCAGGATAATGCTCCTGTTGCCTTTCAAATTAAAAATTCATTAAAGCAACAGGTCACAGCCATAGGATTAAAACAGGGACAGATTTTAAAGAAGCATATCACTACATCACCTGCAATGCTTATTCTTTTAAAAGGAAGGATAGCATTTGATATGAATGATCATATTACAGAACTCCGGGAAATGGACATTTTTGATATACCTGCAGATGTACCTCATGAATTAAAAGGTTTAGAAGAAAGTATTCTTTTATTAATAAAGGAAAAATGAATTTGATTCATTTGAATAAATTACAAGAATTATAAAAATTCAGGATATAATACTTAAATTCAAAAAAAATTAACCATTTGGCATGAATTTTTTGTGATTGCTATTTTATTCATTTCAATTTTTAAGTATGAAAAAAAAACACCTATTTCTTGTTGCTGCCTTTAGCTTTTCCTTGCTGGTAGCTTGTAATTCTGATTCTAACCAGGAATCAACCGATGACACGGAAGAAACTTCAGAAACTACAGAGACTACATCGTCAATGAGTACAGATCCTAAAGGTATAGGCCCATATGAAAACGTAGAATTAACCCATCCATTAGATGAATCCATGGTCGCGACAGGTAAGCAGGTTTATGAATTGAAATGTTCTTCCTGTCATAAATTAAATAATGAAAGGGTAGTAGGACCAGGTTGGGCTGGCGTAACAGATCGAAGAACGCCGGAATGGATAATGAATTTCATTGTTAACGTGGATGAAATGCTTGATAAGGATACGGCCTCACAAAGAATGCTGGAAGAATGTTTGGTAAGAATGCCAAACCAGGGCCTTTCAGAATCTGATGCAAGGGGTGTATTAGAGTTTATGAGAAAGAATGATGGAAAGAATTAATTCATCTATTCATTTACGTTAGTTGTCTTTTATGTTTTGTGGCGGCTATGACAAGCATAGATGCGCCAACAAAAAGAACGATTGCCGCTAACCATAGCAAAAGCGGGAAAATGTTGCTGGTGGTTTTTAATAAAATTCCCAGGCCCTGGAACATCAGGATAGAAACATTTGCTACGATTCCAACCCCGAAAACGATCAATGATATTTTTGTGAACAGGTCTCTCAAATTCAGTAAGTTATTTTGTATTAGGTGATACAGAACATAAAATGTCACCAGTCCTAAAAAGACCATATGCAAAAAACCGATGATGAGTGGCCTGTTCGCATATACGGCGGTATCCAAACCGGGAATGATAGTTCCCATCTGGAAAAACATCTTTAATATAAAAGCTGTACACGCAAACCCAATAATTGAAACGGCCAATTTCGATTGTTCCTTTATTTGGTGCCGGAAAAATGGCAGTAGTTTGAAAAACCAAAACAAGGTTATAATAATTAATGCACAACCAATTATTGCCAAAACCAGGAAAACTTCATTATCAGGGTGCCAGAGTACAGAAAGGAAGAATGAAGGAAAAATGGAAGCGCAAAGGAATACAGCAAACCAATACAAACCTCGTTGAATTTTTCCTGGAGCATTATTGATTATGCTATTGATGAATAATGCCATAACTGCAAGCGTAAAAAAACCATTATACTGAAAGTGCAGGAAAAAGTAGACGGCATCGCGATACAAAAAATTATTAGTAGATCCCGTAGCTAATATCCAGGCAAGCGTCAAAGGACCCAATGATGAAAAAACCATTATTAATATGGCAAAAATGCCAAGTAACTGAATGGTCTTATTCATTTTCGCCTTCAGTAAATCGAAAAAAAATATCCAGGAAAAATAAAAAGTAAATAAAATAAAACTGGAAGAAAAAATAATGGATACAAGCCGGTAACCCATGAAAGGAAAAGTAAAGGCCATTCCTATGGACGTTATGAAAATGCCCCATAATGCAATTTGGTATGATCTTTTTTCTTTGTATGGAGATGGAAGAACATCATAAACCAAAAGCGTTATCAGGATCAATGCAACCCAGCCACCAAATGCAAAATGGGAGTGAGCACTTAAAACATACCGGTAATTTAATTGCGGAATTGAAAATAATATTTTGCTGCGAAGTAAAAGACCTAATAGAGCAACAATGGCCAGGTTAACTAAACAAAGGTTTACCCAAAAAGATTTTTTTCCCATGTTCTGAATTGCATTTACAAAAATATATGATGATCTGCTTCTCGTATTTATGACAAAAGTAAAAAAGCTAAAATGAAATCATCCAAAATATGGAACCAACTATAAATAGTAAAAAAAATCCACTCCAATTTAAAATAACCGGAGTGGAATAATTGAATTTAATAGCGCTAAATAAAAACTATGCATTATAAACTTCCAGGATAGTAAATTTCTTTTTGCCAGATGGCACTTCCCAGCTAACCTGGTGACCTTGTTGAAAACCAATCAAAGCAGCACCTATCGGCGCCATCACAGAAACCTTTCTTTGCTTTATATCTGCCTTATCAGGTGTAACCAGGCTCAACTCCATAACCTTTCCTGAATTTTCATCTTTTATTTTTACCAATGAATTTAATCCGATCACATTACCAGGAAATTTATCAGCTTTTACCAGTTTAGCTTTTTTAATTTCTTCTTCTAAAATTTCAGCATTTTCCCTGTTGAAGGATGCTGACCTTGCCAGCCCGGTTAAATAGGACATCAAAATATCATAATCTTCTTTTTTAATGATAAGTTGTTTTTTTGTTGTGGCCATAATTTTAATTTAATTGTTTATGAAAATTGCCATGTAAACTATTATTTACAGGATCAAAATATATTTGGTTGAAATTTTTCGTTTGCTGTTCGTTTATTCTGCGAAAGAATTTATCAGCACTGATTGATTGAACATTTTTAAATCCACATGCTTCCATAATTTCCTTTGTTGCCATCATGGTGCTCCTGTGAAAATTGGCAACCCTAACTCTTTTGTCTGCCGGGTCAATTCCTTTGTATAGCCTGGGATCCTGGGTGGCTACTCCCACAGGACATTTCCCACTGTCACACTGTAATGCCTGGATACAACCCAGCGCCAGCATCATGCCTCTTGCACTGTAACAAGCCGAAGCACCAAGCGATATTGCTTTTAGTATGTCGAAACCCGTTATGATCTTGCCGGCTGCAAGTATTTTTATATCATTGGAAAAGTAATATTTATTTAAAGTTGTTTTTACAAATGCCAATGCTTCAA
Organism: uncultured Chitinophagaceae bacterium; assembly: GCA_946885335.1. The sequence goes on along the minus strand of CAMPGG010000001.1, from coordinate 14,877 downwards.
ATAGGGGCATACCCAGGTTATCAGTAAACTCCAATGGTGCAGCGCCTGTTCCGCCTTCTGCGCCATCTATCGAAATAAAATCAGGAACAATTCCGGTGATAATGATGGCTTCACAGATATCAATGAATTCCTGCTTATCTCCAATACATAATTTAAAACCCACTGGTTTACCCCCGGATAGGTTACGTAATGATTGGATGAAACGGAGCAAACCAATTGCATCATCAAATTCCCTATGACTTGCAGGAGAATGAACGGTGATTCCGGGTTTAACATGTCTTATGGCTGCAATTTCCTGCGTATTTTTTGTGCCGGGTAAAATTCCGCCATGACCGGGTTTTGCTCCCTGCGAAATTTTTAATTCAATCATTTTAACTTGTGGCCGGGAAGCATTTTTTTGAAATGCCACTGAATTAAATCTTCCTTCATCATCCCTGCAACCAAAATACCCGGTGCCGATCTGCCAAATTAAATCACCTCCTTTTAAATGATAATCACTGATACCTCCTTCACCGGTGTTGTGTGCAAATCCACCCAACATGGCCCCTTCGTTTAAAGATGTAATGGCAGTCTTGCTCAAAGCGCCATAACTCATGGCAGCAATATTGAAAATACTTGCATGATAAGGCTGCTGGCACTGATCGTTTCCAATCCATACACGCAATGATTTTTCATCAACAACCGCAGGATACATGGAATGAGCCACCCATTCATATCCCGGCGCACTAGGATCGGCTTGCATGCCAAATGCGACCGTTTGCTTTTCATTTTTCGCTCGCTGGTAAACGATAGATCTTTGCCTGCGATTAAATGGCTTACCATCTGTATCGGATTCAAAAAAATACTGCCTGATCTCAGGGCGTATCGATTCAAAAAAATATCTTAAATGTCCAATAACAGGATAGTTGCGTATAACAGCATGTTTTTTCTGAAAGCGGTCATAAAGTGCAATAAGTAAAACGGGTATTGAACCAAATAATAGCCAATAACCTGATTGATGAATAAAAGCTGATCGGATTAAAATTATATTCAGCATGATTATAAATAAAATAATCATGCTTCCAACCGAAATCATTTGATTTCGAATCATGGCATTAAAATTTAAATAATAGGAATAAAAAAATACCTGTGGAGATTCCCCGGGACTAATGGTTGATTTAGAAGCCGGGGCTTAGCTGTTAAAGTCCTTATTCTTGAAAAAGAAATAAGGCTTCTTCGTCACGATAACTGGCGTAAGTATTGTATTGATTGAAGGAATCATCAAAACCGCATATGCAGAGATGATGCGGTGAAATTTGTTTAATATATTTCTTTTGTGATTCACGTAAGCAAAGATACACTTTAAAACGGATGTCCAAAATGGCGTATGTTAAAATGGAAATTTATCAGTTATTTCAGTTTTTAATTTCAAATACAAAAACTTGTAACTTAATTTTTCATTCAGCTATCTGGATTAATAATTTTAAACATTACGACAATGAGTGATAATGATATAATCTGGGATGATAGAGAATCTTCAGCAGCAAGACCTGGAGCCATTGACAGCCATGTTCATTTCTGGCATTATGATAAAAAAAGGTATAACTGGATCACCAAAGAAATGAAGGAACTGCAGCAGGATTATTTACCTAAACAACTTGAACTTACGCTGAAACGCAATGGCGTCAATGGGGTAGTAGCCGTGCAGGCGGACCAAACCGAAGTGGAAACTTTATTTCTCCAGGAATTATCTAAAACGCATTCATTTATAAAGGGTGTTGTTGGTTGGGTTGATTTGACAGACAATAATATTCATAACCGGTTGCAATATTTTTCGCAATTCCCGATCATAAAAGGCTGGCGGCATTTTATTCAATCAGAGCGAGATGATTTTTTCTCGAATGCTTCATTTCAAAATGGCATCAGCGCTTTGGAATCTTATGGATATACATTCGACCTGCTCATTCATTCTTCGCAATTGAAATCAACAATTGACTTTGTTCAAAAATTTCCGAATCAAAAATTTGTGGTGAATCATTTTGCAAAGCCAAATGTAAAAGAAAAGCAATTGGACGATTGGAAAATGTTGATCAATGAATTAGCCCAATCGCCAAATGTTGTTTGTAAATTATCTGGTTTATTTACAGAAGCGCATTGGAAAAAATGGAGTGCCGGAGATTTCTATCCTTACCTTGATATTGTATATGACTGCTTTGGAACCAGTCGCTTAATGTATGGAAGTGATTGGCCCGTAATTTTATTAAGTGGTATGTACGTGCAATGGAAAAGTTTATTGGAAAAGTATATGGAGCATTTTTCAAAAGAAGATACGCATAAGGTTTTCAGCGAAAATGCCAGCCTTTTCTATGGTCTTGAAAAATGATCACCATATTTTTTCACTTACTTATCATAAACCACTTCCACACGCAACGCTTTTAATCCGTAAATGCCCTGTAATTCTTCCAGTTCCAAAAATTCTACTCCTGGCTTTAGAATATTTTTATTTTGCAGGAATTGAAAATATTCCTGGTATTCGACTTGTTCTTTAGGACTTGAATAAACCACCGCGATTTTGCCGGGTTGCGTAAGTCTTTCACCTGTATTTTTGATCAATACTTTGTCTAATCTTTTTTTTGCCGTTTCATAACGCATATTGTAAGATCCTTCAACATCAAATTTTCTTTCATCGCTCCTGAAATTGATCGTCAGTGTTTGACTATGTACCAATATCAATTGCGTGGTAAGCAATGGAAGTTTCATCTGTGGCAATAACCGGTGAGTTAATAAAGCGATTTCAGCCATTGAACTCAATTGCCATAGACGAAGATTCTTTAAATACAATAAATCAAAAGGACGATGTGGCGAAATAGATTGTCCTATATAAATATTATAGTCAATTCCATCCGTTCTGAATCTTTCAAAATAATGCGGGTAGGCAAGCTGAATTTTATTTTCTTCATCCTCCAGGTATTCTAAAATGGAATCATTAATAGTTGCTATCGCTTGTTCATATTCTTTGCGGTAATGGTAAAGAATGCTTTTATGATCATCAACGATTTTAAAGTATTCATTGGCTATTTCCTTAATTTCATTTTCACTTTTTTGAAGGTGAGCCAATACAGGGTGAACTTCATTTTCAATAAAATCTTTAATATACATTTCATCTTTGGTAAGCAATGTTTCTTCTATTGACTGCTTTACTTCCTGCGTTTTGAATTTTATTCCTTCCAGTAATGGCAATGAAATGTAATGATGCAGTTTGTCCAGTGTTTGATCAATCAATTGCAAATGCTGTTTCAAATCTTTTTGAATGGCATTGCTTCTTTCTTCGGAGGATGAACGTACATCTACAGCACCATACAGCGGATAAACATTTTCAAATGAAACTTTTGCCAATGGAACATCATTGCCTTTCTGTTTTAAATTTTGCCAGGCTACTTCCGCAAATTTCCATTCAACGGGATGTTGTAAGGCTGTAAATTTTTCTTTGATCAACGACTCGATTTGCTGGTAAAATAAATCCCTGTATTTTAAAAGTGCCAGTGAAAGCATTGGTATTACAGGTTCTAAACGGGACATGGTTTCATGTGTAAGTAAGTTCTTCACCGGGGATGCCAGTTCCAGCATGCCTATTAAACCATCGCTGCTGCCTAATGGATAACTGATAAAACTTCGTGTGCCTTCTTCATAGGTTTGTCTCATAAAAGGTGCAAAATCCATCATTTCTTCGTTCACCGAAGTCACAGGCATTGGTTCGCTCATTTCATGTAAAAAAGCTATATAATGCTGAAACATTGCCTGGTCTTTCTCATTACCAGCCTTCCAATATTTACTTACAATTCCATGGCTGGTAAAGTCTTCTTCCAGAACAAATTCTTCATTGATCTTTACAAATGGCATTAACCCGATTTCCACATCGCTTAAACCAACTAATACGTGTAAAGCTTCTTTAAGTTCTTTTAAAATATGCGTGTTATATTCATGCTGGTGTAGTAATATTTTTTTTACAGTTTCCAATGCTTCACTGGTAGTAACATCTTCCGCAACCCATACCGCAAATCCTTCTATTTCGAAAAGCTCCAGCGGCATTGTTTTCAGTTGCTTTTCAAGATCCAGAATCCTGAAAGTATTCATGCAAACCGCACAATCTTTAATATCCGGTAATTCACCTTTTAGATGAACATCAATAAAACGGCGATCGTATTTAATCCTGTAAAACTTTTTTAATCCAGTTTTATTTTCTATTCTTTGATAAACCAGGTCCGGGCTGTCATTTAATTTGATGCCGTAATATTTATGCAAAATGTGATCATAGATCATTGAGCATTCAATGTTCTTCAATTCTTGTAATGACAGGTTTTCCGGAAGCAAAAGTTCGGTCTCACTTTCATTCATAAATAGTTGGCGAAAGCAATCTGAATAATAAAATACCTGGAATTTGTAAGGCGTTGCCAATGCGAATGTGAGTCTTTCATCTTTACTGACTAATGGGAAAAGCATGGAGCTTAAAAGTTCCAGCAGCGTAGCTGATTCTGCAGGGATATGATCCAGATTGCCATCCTCGTTAATACTTAATTCTTCACTGATCTTTTTGATAAGCAACCGGTAACAACTTGCTTTGATCGCGGAAACTTCATGTTGTTTTTCTTCCAAAAATTGTAACAGGGGCTGAAAGGAAATTTTGCTTTTTACAGGTGGTAAGGCGGCTGTTACCAAATCAGTTGCGGCAAGCACTCTTGTTTGCCTGCCGGGTTTTATCGTTGGGATTATTTCGTCCAGCATACCAAAGGGTTTAATGAAAGTATTTCAAAAAGCGCCTTATAAAGTTACTAATATGCTATTGTATGCAAATACCTTTTTTACTTGTCTCGTCTCAAACTGTAGAGCTCACACATTAAATAATTTCCATTTTTTTCATCAGGAAGGAAGCGTTCCTGTTTTTTGATACGCCTTTATGCAGTTTATAATCAAAATAAATTTCATTATCCTGTATCGTGCTTTCAAAACAATAATTTCCGACAAGTCCCGGGTAAGTTTGTTCCATCTGGCCCAACTGAACATCATGTGTTGCAAACAATGAAAGACAGGGAAAGCTGATTAATTGTTCAATATATTTTTGAGAACCATGGTGTTTATCATCTGAGTTTGTACCGCGGAGAATTTCATCGATCAAAACCAATGAAAAAATATCTTCCCGCAAAGCATGAATAATTTGCTGCAGCTTTTTTAATTCAGCCATAAAATAAGATGTGTGTTCATGCAAACTATCTGTAATCCGGATGCATGTCAGCATTCGCACGGGCATTAATTGAAAACTTTGGGCACAAACCGGTGCACCACATTGCGCCAGCAATACATTGATACCAATACTTCTTAAAAATGTGCTTTTACCAGACATGTTAGATCCTGTGATCAGCATTAATTTTTCATTCTTGCCCAATACAAAATCATTATAAACTCTTTCTGAAGGTGCTATTAATGGATGTGAGAGTTGAACAGCCAAAATAGTTTTGGAATCTTCGGTTAATTGCGGAAATGAAAAGTCGGGATTATTAAAACTAAATGCAGACAATGAATTTAAGTACTCAATATCAGCTACTGCCTTTAACCATCCAGGAAATGCATGCCTGTTTTTTGTCTTCCATTTTTCAAGCCGGATGATGACTTGTATATCGTACAGGAAAAAAGTATTCAACAAAATGAACACCAGCATATTTAATCGCTGATCAAATAGTTCCGACAACTTTGATAGTTTCTTAATTTCAGCAAAGGCAACTGAAGACTGTTCTTTTAGTTGATGTAAATAAGGAGACGATGAAGGTTCAATATGTGAAAAATGAAAAAGTATGCCGGCATATTGATTCAATATGTCATTCTTTTTACCTATCAATTGATGTTGCTTATGGATATAAGCTGATGATGATCCCAAATAAATCCAGGTTACAATTACTGATAAAATAAAAGGCAGGTAATTGCCTTCTGATAGCCAGTACCAGGCCGTTGCAAAATTTATGATTGGTAATAAAAAGCGCAAAACCTGGGGCATCATTTTGCCTTCAAATTTTTGTTCAGTTTGCATCCAACCCGATACATCATCCAGCGTTCCTGAATTTTCTTCCATCACTAATCCTGCGGCAATAACATGTTCCCTGGTAATGGGTTGTGAACTGTAGTTTTTTACAGCCTCCTGGTAATTTTCTATGACTGATTTTTGTGTATATGGTTGTTTAAGTCTTTCAGCCAATAATAGCAAACCATGGTGAGTGGAACACCTGTTTATTAAATGAAAAATGGAATACCGTCCAAAAACATCCAGGTCGTCTGTATAATTTTCATCACTGGCAAAATTGGATCCATTATCAAATTTATTTTCCAGGTTTTGTAATACGCCTATTTCGTTTTCAATTGTGAACAATTGTTTGCTGATGAATCTTTTCTTCTCAAGCAGATTTACATCAATTCTTACCACAATAACAAAAGCTATAAAACTGAATATAGCAGGGAGATAACTTTCAATATTTCCCCTGATAAAAAGTACCAGTAATATAGCGGCGGAAATAAAGAATAAGAATCTCAATAAAGTTATCCATTGTCTTTTCCTTACAATGGTTTCATGTGCTTTGCTTACTATATCCAGTCTGCCGGTGTAAAATGATAATGTTGATTGCATGTATTGTAAATGTTCAATAAAAATAGGGATTGATTGATGAACAGGACATGATAATCCCGCTTGATCATTTGTGACATGAATTGAAACATGTACAATTAATCAATATTTCCTGAAATAAAAAAAGGAGGGATAACTAAAATATCAGCACAGATGCGATGCTGTTTGTTCAATGATATCATCCATTGTAATGCTTAAATGGCTTTCGTCATAAACGCATTCACCGTCCTTTATAACCAATACCTGCGGAGAGGCATGATCCACTTTAAATTTGGATGAAACATGGTTTGAAACACTGCGGTAAGTGATCAGGTCTAAAAAATAAAAATCAGCATTAACGGGGGCTTGTGCTTGCTGAAGACGCTTCAATGCAACACTGCTGATGGAGCAACGCGTACTGTGTTTAAATATTACCTGGGGCTTTTCCTGTGAACGACAAATGATATTCTTTAACTGCTCGTCATCTGTAAGATGAATCCAATGCATACCTTAACCATTTTAACCTTAACCAAAAAATTAACCTCGAAACTTGAAATTGCTTTGTGGATTTCCAGGGCAACCAGTTTTTCTGGAAGAAAAGCAAGATGAAAAACCAACTGCAAGTACTACCAACAATAAAAATGCAATAAACTTATTTTTCATTTTATAATTTTCAACATAAACGGGAATAAGAACCTTTTATTTTGCAAATATAACATGCATTCCGCAGTATACTACATACAGGTTTGTTAACTATCCGGAGAAATGATGGTTTATTGGTTTTTATAGATGCCTGCTAATGGAAAACCCTCATTGAACTATTCGCCGGATTTTCAGTTGGTTACTCACAAAAATGTAAATGATTCCTGCTTTTTTTGTTTGTTTTAAATAAGTTACTTCTTTGGATTAAGCATTTTTTTGATAAGGATTTCAAACACTTAACTTTACCCACCTAAAACAGATAAAAAACATCAATGCTGAACCTGAATAAGCCTATTGCTTTTATTGACCTGGAAACTACCGGAACAAATATTGGTACTGACAGAATCGTTGAGATCGCTATAGTTAAATTGTTAACAGACCGCACAAGGGTGGTTAAACGAAAATTGATTAACCCCCAGGTCGAAATTCCAACAGTATCTTCTGACATTCATGGAATTACCAATGAAATGGTGAAAGATGCACCTACGTTTAAACAAGTTGCCCAGGAAATTAAACAAATACTGGATGGTTGCGATTTAAGTGGATATAATTCCAACAGGTTCGATATTCCATTACTTGTGGAAGAATTTTTAAGAGCAGGTGTTGATTTTGATATGCATGGCAGAAAACTGGTTGATGTTCAAAAGATATTCCACCTGATGGAACAAAGAACGCTGACAGCTGCTTATAAGTTCTATTGCGACAAAGAGCTTGAAAACGCACACAGTGCCGAAGCCGATGTTATGGCCACCTGCGACATTTTATTAGCACAATTGGAGCGATATCCAAACCTCGGAAACTCAGTCGATTCTATTTTAAAATGTATTGGGGAAGAATGTATAGTAGACTTTGCACGCAGATTTATCTTGGAAAACGGTGTTGAAGTATTTAATTTCGGAAAATTCAAGGGTCGGGTGGTGGCTGATGTATTAAAATCCGAACCTCAATATTATGATTGGATGATGAAAGGGGATTTTCCACTTCATACCAAACAAAAACTGACAGAGATCTATACAAGAACATTGCTAAAAAAGAATTAACATACCCTGTGCATAACCTGAATTCAGCTCTACGTCAATTTTCGTAAATTCGTCTATCATATTATTACATTATTTGGAGAAGCTGGTCATCATACCAACGTATAACGAGAAGGAAAACATTTCTGCTATTATTCGGGCCATATTTGATCTGGGTAAGCATTTTCATATCCTGGTCATTGATGATGGTTCCCCTGATGGCACTGCTGAAATTGTAAAAAATCTCCAGTCTAATTATCCCCACGAATTATTCTTGGTTGAAAGAAAAGGTAAACTGGGTTTAGGCACTGCATATATTCATGGATTTAAATGGGCTATTGAAAAAGGTTATGCCTTTATTTTTGAAATGGATGCTGATTTTTCCCATAATCCTGCGGACCTGCAAAGATTATATCATGCCTGCAAATTTGAAGGAGCAGATGTTGCGGTTGGCTCCCGCTACGTTAAAGGTGGTGGTTTAATAAACTGGCCTGCCAACAGGATCGCCTTATCAAAAGGAGCTTCATTTTATACAAGAATGATAACCTGGATGCCGGTTAAAGATCCTACTGCCGGTTTTATGTGTTATAAGAGAGAAGTTTTGGAAACCATTAATCTGGACCAGATCCATTTTGTCGGTTATGCCTTCCAGATAGAAATGAAGTTTGCATCCTGGAAACTGGGATTCAAAATAAAAGAAGTGCCCATTATTTTCCAGGACAGAACCACTGGTTCATCCAAAATGAACAAGGGAATTGTTAAGGAAGGAATTTTAGGGGTATTAAAACTTCGCTGGCACAGTATATTCAAAAATTATCGCAAAAGGGTGAAGAAAACCGAAACATATCAAATGAAACCTTACTCTCCGCAGGAAATTGTTGCCGGTGGCAAATAACTTTATTTTGAATACATCCTGGTTCCGATTCTATAAAGGCAATTATTCCATACATTCATGAAGAAGGCATTGATTCAGCTGCATATTGCTGTTTTCTTAGCGGGTTTCACAGGTATTTTGGGCAAGCTGATCGAGTTAAATGAAGGGCTGCTGGTTTGGTATCGTATGTTGATTACCGTTATTACGCTTGCCGTGATTCTCGGTTTCCAAAAAGAAATAAAAAAATTACCCTGGATTGATACATTAAAAGTGGTTGGTGTAGGAGGGGTGATTGCTTTACATTGGGTAACCTTTTATGGTTCCATTAAATATTCAAATGTAAGTATAGCGCTGGTATGCTTTTCATCCATCGGCTTTTTTACCGCCATATTTGAACCCCTTATGTTAAAACGCCGGTTTGAATGGCGTGAACTCGCATTAGGGTTACTCTGTATAGCTGGTATTTACCTGATATTTAATTTCAATCCACAATACAAAACAGGTATAATCATTGGTTTAATATCCGCTTTACTGGCAGTATGTTTCAGTATATTAAATAAAAGCTTTGTAGCCCGCATACCCGTTAAAACAATTACTTTTTATGAAATGGGTGGCGGCTGGCTTGTACTCACTTTGCTGATGCCATTTTACATGAAACTATTTCCCACAGATTATATTTTTCCAACTTTTAATGACTGGATATGGTTATTGATCCTTGCCTGGTTATGTACCGTATGGGCGGTAATGCTGCAATTAAGTTCCCTTAAAAAATTATCAACTTTTACCAGTAACCTTACATACAACCTTGAACCTATTTATGGTATCCTGCTGGCATTTATCCTGTTTAAAGAAAACGAAAATCTTAGCAGCGGGTTTTATTATGGTTTGGCGCTTATCCTGCTTTCCGTATTTTGGCAGATGTGGCGCATTTATCGATACCAGAAACATTGAATCTAACTCGTTTCAACAAAATGATAAATGGTGGATTTTGAATAGGTGAATGCATTAATTTTAAAGCTTTCAAAAAACAATCCTTACATGCGACAATTTTTCTTTTTTCTTTCTTTCCTCACTTTATGTCAAATTTCTTTCGCTCAAAAAAAACCGCTGGATCATGATGTGTATGATGGCTGGCAAAGTATTGGCGAAAGAAAGATCAGTAAAGATGGTAAATGGATCGTATACGCTATCAACCCACAGGAAGGCGATAACTCACTCGTTATTCAATCAGCGGATAATTCTTATAAAAAAGTAGTTGACAGGGGTTACGGTGCAACCATCAGTGAAGACAATCGCTACGTGGTTTTCCGCATAAAACCTTTGTATAAGGATACCCGGGAAGCCAAAATAAAAAAGAAAAAGGCCGATGACTTTCCCAAAGATTCTTTAGCCATTCTTGAATTAGGTAAAGAAGAATTAACCAAAATACCCCGCGTAAAAAGTTTTGCTATTCCGGAAAAAAGTTCCGGATGGCTGGCTTATCACCTGGAAAAAAAGCCAGAAGAAAAACCAAAAAATGGAACTGGCAATAAGAAGCAGGTTGACAGCCTGCAGAAAGTAATTGATTCATTATTGGTGCAATTAAAAGAAACAGAAAACAGGAATAACCGGGCGGATGATGTTGACAGGCTTTCCGGCTTGATAAAAAAAGTAACCGCTTTAAAAGATGCTGAAGGAGATGAAAACGATAATGATAAAGTTTCTGCGGGTACGGACCTTGTAGTTTATAATTTCGAAAATGGCTCCCAGAGAATTTATCACGATGTAATGGAATACCAGTTTAGCAAAAATGGCCGCGGATTAATTTTGGAAACTGCAAAACTGCCGAAAGATTCATTATCCAAAGCCATGGTACTTTACCTGCAACCCGCTTACGGTAAAATAGATACTTTGGTAAAAGGCGGCAATGATTTTAAAAACTTCACGATTTCAGAAGATGGAAGCCAGGTGGCTTTTTTAGCCGAACGTGACAGCAAGCCTAAAGATCTGCAGAAGTTTTATAAACTATGGTATTATAAGTTGAACATGGATACGGCTGTAATGCTGATTGATAAAAATTCTCTTGGACAACAAATAGGGATGACCGTTAGTGAAAATGGACAACCTTATTTCAGTAAAAATGGTACCCGTTTATTTTTTGGAACAGCACCAATACAGGCACCAAAAGATACATCTCTCGTTGAAATTGACCTGGTGAAATTGGATGTATGGCATTACAATGATGATTACCTGCAACCAATGCAATTATCCAATCTTTCAACAGAACAAAAAAGAAATTACCTGGCCATGTTCGACATGGAGAATGAAAGATTCCACCAATTGGCAACTCCCGAATTACCAATCGTTATTACCAGCAATGAAGGTGATGGGAAATTTTTTGCCGGTTTATCTGATGTAGGCAACAGGGTGCAGATACAATGGGCAGGTAGTTCCCTTTATGATATTTATGCTATAGATCCTTCTACAGGTGAAAAGAAAATGATTGCTGATGATTTAAAAGCCAGGGCTGCTGTTTCTGGTGCCGGTAATTATATTACCTGGTACGATAGTAAGAAACAACATTATTTTTCCTATGATGGCAGCAAAGTGCATAACATCACCCAAAAAATTCATGTTCCATTATACGATGAAGAAAATGATGTTCCCAACGATCCTTCACCATATGGAATAGTACGTTGGTTAAAAGATGACAAAGCTGTTTTAATTTATGATCGTTATGATATCTGGCAGGTTGATCCCTTAGGTGTTAAGCTACCGGTTAATCTTACAGCTGGCATGGGCCGCAAAACAAAAACAGTATATCGTTTTATCAATACAGACAGGGAAGAAAATTACATCGACCCCGAACAACCCATGCTGCTATCGACTTTTAATGAAGTATCCAAAGAATCCGGCATAGCATCATTGCAGATGGGAGAAAAAAATATTGTTTCCCTGAAAATGAAAGGAAAATACAATCTGCGGTCTGTTGCCAAAGCAGAAGACAGCGACGTTTTTATTTACACTAAAGAAACTTACATTCAATCCCCAGACTTATATGTAAATAATAAGTGGGATAAAGAAGAAAGACTTTCTTACATCAATCCACAACAGGGAAATTATAATTGGGGCACAGCTGAATTATTTCATTGGAAGGCCATCAATGGTAAACCTGCTTCTGGTATTTTATACAAGCCTGAAGATTTTGACCCTAATAAAAAGTATCCTGTCATTTTATATTTTTATGAAAGGCATACGGATAACCTTTACCAGTATACGCCGCCGCAACCTACCGGCAGCCGGTTAAATATTCCATTCTTTGTCAGTCGCGGTTATATTGTTATGTCACCCGATATTCATTACACAAAGGGTCATCCGGCAAAAGATGCATATAACTATGTAGTTAGTGGAGCACAGGCATTGGCAAAATTAAAATGGATCGATGCAAAAAATATGGGCATACAGGGACAAAGCTGGGGCGGTATACAGGTTGCGCAATTAGTAACCATGACTAATATGTTTAAAGCCGCATGGTCAGGGGCACCGGTTGCAAATATGACAAGTGCGTATGGTGGTATCCGTTGGCAGAGTGGAATGAACCGCCAGTTTCAATATGAAAAAACACAAAGCCGCATTGGTGCAACACTATGGGAACGCCCTGATCTGTATATAGAAAATTCTCCTTTATTTCATTTACCCAAAGTGCAAACACCGATGGTGATCATGCACAACGATGATGATGGTGCCGTTCCCTGGTACCAGGGCATCGAATTGTTTACCGGTCTTCGCAGGTTGGGTAAAAAAGTTTGGCTGTTGAATTATAATGGAGAAGCACATAACCTGGTGCAAAGAAAAAATCAAAAAGATATTTCCATCCGTGAACAGCAGTTTTTTGATTACATGTTGAAAGGAGAAAAACCTGCACGCTGGATTACCGATGGCGTTCCGGCAGTGGAAAAAGGAAAGGACTGGGGTTTGCAATTGGTAGATGAACAAGAATAAAAATTTTCAGGGGCTTTCGACTGCGGTTCATTGATCAGCACCGGTTCGGGCTGTACGCTTTAGTCCTCGCTGCGCTGCGGGCTATCGCTTCCATCCCGCAGCCCTTCAGCAATTGGATTGCTATTGAGCATTACCGTAAGTCTAAGATGCAGTATTGAGTTAAACAATCTATAAACATTAATCCCGAAGGGATTAAATATTAATAGCTCAGGGTGCAACCCGGAGAATTCAGGTAATGCAATCTTTAACAACCCTGGAAGGGTTGAATAAAAAATAAATTCCCTGTTGATCAATGCATGCTATGCCGCATGAATAGTAATAAATTTTACCAGGCTTCTCTTAGCCACTGGCAGCAAAGTTTCTTCTACCGGGAACGTCAGGTCTGTTTCAATACTGTACACCGCGGGGTTAGGCAATTGCTGATTTTGTTTAATCAGGTGCAGTTTAATATTTTCATAGCTACTGGAAATGCTTCGTGTATGCGTATCAATATAACTGGTTTTAATGCTGCGATATCTTTCTTCTTTGCTTTCAAAAAAGGACAGCCTGAATTGGTAAACCCTGGTCTTTTTTTGAAAACCATTACTCAGGAAAAAGTATCCTTCTTCATTATCCAGTGGAATAATTCCTACAGGATTAATATTTAATTTATTCTCTACAAATTCATAGATCTCCGCGCCATTTTGTATGGTGGATTTCATTTGCTCACTGCTGAAATGAATAATGCTTTCCAGTTCCTGCATGATCTCGTCATCTTCGATGATCTTTTCATACAATAGTTGCAATTTTTCCAGTTGAATGCCATTTAACTGTTTGGGAAATTGTTCCTGCAGGTGTTTCTTATTTTCCCTTAATGCCATAATATTATTGTAATGGAAAATGATATCGTTTAATGGCGGGTAAAGCTTATTTTCAGCGAAACATTTATTTACTTCCTGCAGGTAGGCAAGTAAAGTATATTTCTTAAGTTCAAAATCAATATAGCCTTCAGCAAACCAGGTTTCGGATAATTGTTTCATAAGTTATATTTTGTAGATGGGGACTTGTTTACGGTTATTCATTATCTGGTTAAAAATATGGATGGTATAATTTTTTCTTATTGCTTATCTAATTTAATAAAAATCATTGGCCTTTACAACAAGGCGTTTATTCACAAATGTTAAAAACCCAAACATGAAGTTTTACATTCTTTCACTCTTTGTTATAATAATTACATCCTGCAGCCAGCGTGTGTATATAGTAAGGCATGCGGAAAAAGCAGAAACGACTGATAGTGTATCCATGAATTTACAAAATGACCTTCCATTGAGTGAAGCGGGTAAAGTACGTGCCATCGTATTGAAAGAAGCTTTGAAGAATCAGAACATTGATTATATCTTTTCCACTAATACATTACGTACACGCAGTACGGCAGAACCTTTGAGCGAAGCGATCGGGGTACCCGTTAAATTATATGGTATGGATACGTTGGATCGTTTCATTTCCCAGGTTAAAAATTTTCCAAGTGGAAATGTTTTAATTGTTGGACATTCAAATACGGTAGATGATATCGTAAATAAATTGATTGGTAAAAAAAGACTGCATGCAGACCTCATGGATAATGAGTATGACAATATGTTCGTCATTACTTACAGAAACTTTTTTGGGAAAAGAGTCTCATTCCGCAACAGGACTTATGG